>JACDAG010000005.1 GCA_013695565.1 Bradyrhizobium sp. | reverse complement strand
CAACAGAGTCTATCGGCTGAAGGCCGCAACGCCCGATGTGCCGATCATCATCAATGGCGGGATCGGCAGCGTCGCGCAAGCCAAACAGCATCTGGGTCACGTCGACGGCGTGATGCTGGGACGGGCGGCCTATCAGGATCCCTGGCGATTGCTGAGCGTTGATTCCGAATTGTTCGGCGAGGCCGCGCCGCACGCCGGCATGAAGGATGTTTTCGAGGCAATGATTCCCTACATCGAGGAGCAGGTGGCGCGGGGCGCGCGGCTACATTCGATGACGCGGCATTTTGTCGGCGCGTTTCACGGCGTACCCGGCGCGCGGGCGTTCCGCCGTCATCTCGCCGAGAACGGCGTCCGGCAGGGCGCCGGTGTCGACGTGCTGCGCGATGCGATCGCGCTAGTTGATGTCAGCGCGGTCGCGTCGATGGCGGCGTGAGGGCTTGATGCTGCCGGTCACGTCGGGATAGCCGTTGAGCATCAACTTGTCGGCCTGTACGCCCCAGCTTTCCAGGCGGTCCAGAAAGCTCATGCCGAGCAGATTGGTCTTCATCTGGCCGCGTGGCACCACCAGCGCCGGAACCGATTTCTCGACGAGGTGACCGACGGCGAGACGATCCAGCGTCAGCCGTGCCGCCTTGGTGTGGCCGCTCGCGGTTTCGACGTCGACATTGTATTCGAGCATCTCGAGCGGCAGCCCGATCGCCTTCGCGGTCTCCCAGGTCAGCACCACCGAGGTGGCGCCGGTGTCGATCACCATCGGCGCCTTGACGCCGTTGATCTTGGCATGCAGCGCGAATTCACCGGCATTGCCGCGCGCGATCTGCACCGGGGGCTCCGGTTGCACGTTGCGCCGCCGCAGCATCTGCGAGACCTGGTCGCTCGCGCGCGCGATCTGTTCGGGGTCGCCGTAAGCAACGACGGCGCCGGCCGTGGCCGCAAGCGTGACAAGGACGAGCAGGACGCGGCTCATCGCGCGCCTCCCAAGGCAGTCCATCCATCGATCAGCCGGACGTCGGATGCTCCGCCATCTGCGGGAGCCCGGCCTCCGCCATGCGTGCCGGCAATCCGGCCATCACCGCCAACCGTTCTGCGCTGCTCATACGGTGCCACTGCGCGATCTCCGGCAGCGTTCGTCCGCAGCCGAAGCAGAGTTTGGTTTTGGGATCCATCATGCAGACTGCGATACACGGCGTTTCTTTGCTCATTTTGAGAGTGTGAAATGCTTTCGGTGGTTTGCGCAAGCGCTCCCGTTACAGCCCGGTCCCAGCGCTCATGATTGGTTTGTTGCGCGCCCGGCGCTTGTCGTCGGCGGGTGCGGTGATCGCGGGTTCCGGCTGCAGGGGCGGGGCTTCCTCGGCCATCGGTGCCAGCGCCGACATCACGCGTTCCGGGGGGAAGGTGACGATGACTTCGGTGCCGATCCGCAGCTTCGATTTCAACGTGAACGTGCCGCCATGCATGTCGATCAGGCTTTTCGCGATCGGCAGGCCGAGGCCTGCGCCCTGTTCGGCCGATTTGATCGAGTTGGAGCCCTGGCCGAATGAGGCCAGCACGATCGGGATTTCATCTTCAGCGATGCCGGAGCCGGTATCCTTGACGCTCAGATATTGGCCGCCGGAAGCGGTCCAGCCGACCTTGAGCCAGATATCGCCGCCCTGCGGCGTGAACTTGATCGAGTTCGATAACAAATTGAGCACGATCTGACGGCTGGCGCGCTCGTCGCCCCAGATCCGGGGCATGCCCTGTTCGAACACTTCGTGGATGGTGATGCCGCGGCTGGTGGCGCGCAGCTTCAACAGATGATGGCAGTCGGCGACGACATGCACCAGTGACACCGCTTCCTCGTTGAGTTCGTAGCGGCCGGCTTCGATGCGCGACAAGTCGAGGATCTCATTGATCAGGTTGAGCAGGTGGACGCCCGAATTGTGGATGTCGGCGGAATATTCCTTGTAGACGGGCACGGCGTGCGCACCAAAGATTTCGCTCTTCATCACCTCGGAGAATCCGAGGATCGCGTTCAGCGGCGTGCGCAATTCGTGGCTCATCTGCGCGAGAAAGCGCGACTTGGCGACGTTGGCGGATTCGGCGCGATGCCGCGCCTCGTCGGAGATCGCCTTGGCCTGCTCGAGCTCGCCGATCAGCGCATCCTTTTCGGCGCGCGCCTCCAGCGTCGCCAGCGTTGTCGAATGCAGCCGTTGCGCCAGCAGGACGAAATAGCCCTCGGCAGCGAGCGCCAGCAGCGCCAGCGCGTAATTGTCGAAGGTGCCGCCGAGCACGAAATTGAGCGTGATCGCCGCGGTCACCGGCGCGGTCGCCGCAAACGCCGCGATCGGCAGGCTGGCCGCGAGCATGCTCGACACCGCGATCACCAGCAGCATCAGGAACATCATCATCGTGTTCGACACGACATCGAGGCCGGCGGGGTGGATCAAGATCGCGGTCCAGCACAGGCCGTAGAGCAGGTCGAGCAGCACAAACCGTGTGCGCCATTTGCGGGTCGCGGCGAGCGAGGGTTGCTCGGCGAGGAATCGCGCGCAGTTGCGGATGATGGCGGCATGGATGCACAGCATGCCGACGGTCCAGGCCGCGGCCGTGACTGGCTGCATCCATAGACCGAAGATTATTCCGGTCGCAACCACCAGCAGCATCACGACATAGGATGCTGACATCCTTGTCTGGGCATATTGCCGGAGCAATTCGGTATCGAAAGCCGGGCGGGTTCCGCTGGTCGACGTTAACCGGTCGCGCGCCTCGCGCACCCGCTGCGCCGCGGCGCGCCGGGTATTGACCGGCACGGCGACTGGCGCTTCCGCCGGAAGCTGGACGACTTCAGGCTTTTCTGCGGGATTACTCATTAAACAACACAAACCCTGCCCGCGAACCGCGCGGGCTTTTGCACTGTCTATCTGTGAGCCCAAATCCTTAAGCGATGACTTAAAGAGCTAAAGAATCACGTTAACGGGGGGTTAAATTAACTTTTGCCGCAGCCTTGCCCGCGGCGCGTTCCTCGCCGTCGTCACACCGACAATTGAGGCGGCGGCTAATCCTGTCTGGCCAGCGAATTCAAATAGCTCTCGATCG
>JACDAG010001016.1 GCA_013695565.1 Bradyrhizobium sp. | reverse complement strand
CAACAGATCGGGATCAAGGTTGGGTGTGTTCATCACGGATCGTTATTTCTTCTATCAGTTAAATTCCATTTGTTGATTAGTATCCCTCTCATATCCTCGCGTGCAAGCTGGAAAAGCGAGGATATGTTCGATGGGCGAAGGTTGGGGCGTGCTGGCGGCGGTATTGTCGAGCGCTCTCGGGGGAACCTCGATCGGCGCGACCCGCTATCTCCTGAATGCGATCGATCCGCTCGCCATCGGCTCCTTCCGGTTCGGCATCGGCTTCGTCTTGTTGTTGCCAGTGGCGCTGATGCAGGAAGGCCGCTGGCCCGCACGCCGGGATTGGCCCGCCGTGGCCGCTTTGGGTGTGCTGTTCTTTGCCGTGTTCCCGCTACTGTTCAACGCCTCGCTGATTTTCACCACGGCTGCGCGGGGCGCGCTCGCACTGTCGACCCTTCCGTTGCTGACAATGGTCGTCGGTGCGGTGCTCGGCAGCGAAGCGTTGACCGCGCGCAAATCGCTCGGGGTTGTTATCGCCATGCTCGGGGTCGCGATCGCGCTTCTGTCCGGCCTGACCTCTGCGCCACCGGGGGCATGGCGCGGCGATCTTCTGATGGTCGGCGCCGCCCTGTGCATGGCGTTCTACAGCATCTGGTCCAAGCCATTCATCGCGCGCTCTGGTCCGATTGCCTTCACCACGATGGCGATGGGTGTCGGCGCGGCCTGCCTGATCCTGATTTCCTGCGGGCGCGGCAGTTTTGCGCCGGTTGCCGATTTCGGAATGCCGCAATGGCTCGCCGTCATCTATCTCGGGGCGTTTGGCAGCGCGCTCACCTTCTATCTATGGGCGTTCGCGCTGGCTCGCACGACGCCGACCCGTGTTGCGATCTCAGTTACCGTCAATCCGGTCGCGGCCTCGCTGGTTGGCGCGGTATTGCTCCACGAACTGCTCGGCTGGAACCTGGTTGGCGGCATCGTGACCGTCTTCGTCGGCATCTGGATCGCGACCACAGCGGGTCGATCACCGAGTCCGGCAACGCAGCCGTCCTAGTAAGTCGCGCGCCCGCCGGAGATGTCGAACACCGCGCCGGTCGAGAACGCGCAGTCCTCCGACGACAGCCAGGCCACCATCGCCGCAAGCTCTTCCACCAGCAGGAAACGCGCTTTCGGGATTTTCGAGAGCATGAAGTCGATGTGCTGCTGCGTCATCTGGTCGAAGATCGCGGTTTTCGCGGCCGCCGGTGTCACGGCGTTGGCGAGGATATTGTGCGCCGCCAATTCCTTGCCGAGCGACTTCGTCAGCGCGATCACGCCGGCCTTGGACGCCGAATAATGCGCGGCGTTCGGATTGCCCTCCTTGCCGGCGATCGACGCGATATTGACGATGCGGCCGTATTTGTTGGCGAGCATCGCCGGCACCACGGCCTTGCAGCAGATGAAGGGCCCATCGAGATTGATGCGCATCACCCTGCGCCAGTCGTCGAGATCCATCTCCCAGACCGTCTTGTTGGCGCCGGTAATGCCGGCGTTGTTGACGAGGATGTCGATCTTGCCGAACGCCTTCAGCGTCGCGTCGCGGGCGTTCTCGACGGCGGCGAGATCGGAGACGTCGACCTTGAAGGAGCTGGCATTGTCGCCGATCTCCTTCGCGGTCTTCTCCGCGAACGGCAAATCAAGGTCCCAGATCGCAACCCTGGCGCCGGACGCCACGAAGCGTTCAGCGATCGCGCGTCCAAAACCCTGCGCGCCGCCGGTGACGACGGCGCAGCGGCCGTTCAGATCGATCTTGTTCATGCCAAAAATCCCTTGATCGCGTCGACGTCAGAGCATGTAGCCGCCGTCGACGACGAGGTCGACGCCGGTGGTGAACGCGCTTTCGTCGCTCCCGAGATAGACTGCCATCGACGCGATCTCGTCGGCGGTGCCGAGCCGGCCCATCTTCTGGCGGGCGATGAACATCTCCTTGCCCTGCGGGCCCTGGGCGGCGGCGCGGTCGAGCATCGAGGGCGTCTCGACGGTGCCGGGGCAGATGCTGTTGCAGCGGATGCCCTGGGTGATGAAGTCCAGCGCAACCGCGCGCGTCAGCAGCGAAACCGCCGCCTTCGACGCGCTGTAAACATAACGGTTGGCCGGTGGTCGCAACGCCGCGCAAGACGAGATGTTGACGATGCTGCCGCCGCCGCTCGCCAGCATCGCCGGCAGAAACGCCTTGATGGTCCGGTGCATGGATTTGACGTTGAGGTCGAACGAGAAGTCAAAGTCTTCGTCCGAACACTCCATGATGGTGCCGTGGTGCACGAAGCCCGCCGCATTGAGCAGGATGTCGATCTTTCCAATGCGCTTCGCAAAGGCGTTGACCTCGGCGGTGTTGCGAACGTCGAGCCGGGCCGTCTCGGCGGCGCCCTCCTTGCCCAGGGTAGCGATACCGCTTTCATTGATGTCGGTGGCGATCACCGTGGCGCCTTCACGCGCGAAGGCGATGGCGCAAGCACGCCCGATGCCCGCTGCCGCTGCGGTGACGACAGCGCGCTTTCCCTTCAATCGATCGGACATTTATTTCTCCCGGAGTTTGTCCTGATGCTTCTTCTCGTCATTGCGAGGAGCGAAGCGACGAAGCAATCCATGCTTCGTCGCTAGAATTATGGATTGCTTCGCTGCGCTCGCAATGACGGTGTTAGTGGCTTAATGATTATCCCGCGCCACACCGACGGTACCTGCAATATCCTGATAGCGCGTCGCGAACTCCATGCAGGCGCCGGTGGCTTGCTGGCCGACGGTCGAGCGATAGAGTTCCTGCCACGGCGTCTGGTTGGCCGGATATTTGAAACCGCCATTGGCCTTGAGGTCGGCATGGCGCTGTTTCAGCTCGGCGTCCGTGATCATGATGTTGGCCGAGCCCTTGTTGAGGTCGATGCGGACCTTGTCGCCGGTCTTGAGCACCGCGAGCCCGCCATTGGCGGCGGCCTCCGGCGTAGCGTTGAGGATCGACGGCGAGCCGGAGGTGCCGGACTGCCGGCCATCGCCGATGCAGGGCAGGGACAGGATGCCGCGTTTGATCAGCGCCGTCGGCGGCTGCATGTTGACGACCTCGGCGCCGCCGGGATAGCCGATCGGTCCAGTGCCGCGCACGAACAGCACGCAGTGCTCGTCGATATTGAGCGCGGGATCGTCGATCCGGTCGTGATAATCCTCCGGGCCCTCGAACACGATGGCGCGGCCTTCGAACGCGTTGAGATCCTTGGGGTTGATCAGATAGCGGTCGCGGAACTCCTTGGAGATCACGCTGGTCTTCATGATCGCGGAATCGAACAGATTGCCGCGCAGCACCAGGAAGCCGGCATCCTTGACCAAAGGCTTGTCGTAACTCCAGATCACGTCGCCATCGGGCTTGGCCGCCTCGCGGCAATTCTCGCCCATGCTGCGGCCGTTGACGGTCTTGGCGTCCTCGTGGATGCGGTTGTGCGCCATCAATTCGCGCACCACGGCGGGCAGGCCGCCGGCGCGGTGATATTCCTCGCCGAGATAGAATCCGGCCGGCTGCATATTCACCATCAGCGGAACGTCGTGGCCATGCGTCTGCCAGTCGTCGATCGATAGTTCGACGCCGATATGGCGCGCCAATGCGTTGATATGGATCGGCGCGTTGGTCGAACCGCCGATCGCCGAATTGACGACAATGCAGTTCTCGAACGCCTTGCGGGTCAGGATGTCGGAAGGCTTGAGATCCTCCCAGACCATCTCGACGATGCGCTTGCCGGTCTCATAGGCGATCTGGCCGCGCTCGCGATAGGGTGCGGGGATCGCGGCACAGCCCGGCAGCGACATGCCGAGCGCTTCCGCCAGCGAATTCATGGTCGAGGCGGTGCCCATGGTGTTGCAATGGCCGACCGACGGGGCGGAGGAGGCCACGATGTTCATGAACTGCTCGTAGTCGATATCGCCTGCCGCCAGTTCCTCGCGCGCCTTCCAGACCACGGTGCCCGAGCCTGTGCGTTTTCCCCGATGCCAGCCGTTCAGCATCGGGCCGCCCGACAGCACGATGGCAGGCAGGTTGACGGTCGCGGCCGCCATCAGGCAGGCCGGGGTGGTCTTGTCGCAGCCGGTGGTCAGCACCACGCCGTCCAGGGGATAGCCGAACAGGATTTCCACGAGGCCGAGATAGGCGAGGTTGCGGTCGAGCGCCGCGGTCGGGCGCTTGCCGGTTTCCTGGATCGGATGCACCGGGAATTCCATCGCAATGCCGCCGGCCATGCGGATGCCTTCGCGGACCCGGTGTGCCAGTTCGAGATGGTGGCGGTTGCACGGCGACAGATCGTTGCCGGTCTGCGCGATGCCGATGATCGGCTTGCCGGACTGCAATTCCTCGCGGGTCAGGCCGTAGTTGAGGTAGCGCTCGAGATAGAGCGCGGTCATTCCGGGATTGTGCGGGTTGTTAAACCACTCCAGGGAACGCAGTTTCCGTCCCTTGCCATTGTTGGCAGCATTATTGTCGTTTTTTTTCATTGCTTCCTCCCGCACTGCAAAACTATCTTGGTCGCTCTCTTTGTCGCTCTCTTGGACGCTTTTTCTTGGGCGGCTCAAATCACGGCAGCGGTTTCCACCATGCTCAAAATTTCATCCGCTGCAAACGCGGTTGCCGCCCCAATTCCTGATCTCGATGACGCGATCTTAGTGCGAGCCAAAAGGTAGCGCTATCATTACTATGCACATAACGTGAAGGCTGCAATGTGCGGCTCTCAAGCCGTTTGCGACGTCGAGCTTTCGCGGATCATGAGTTGAAAGCCAAGGTCGAGGACCGGTTCTTGCGGACGACGGCCCTCGATTGCGTCGATCACCATGGTAACCGCATGCCGGCCCATCTCGTAACGATTGGTGCGCACGCTGGTGAGGGAGGGGACGGCGGAAGCCATGAATTCGAGATCGTTGAATCCGACAATCGCAAGGTTGCCGGGAACCGATATCTGCCGGCGCTGACATTCGAACAGCACGCCGAGCGCAAGGTCGTCGTTGACGCAGAACACCGCGTCGATATCAGGCGCCTGTGCCAGGAGATCGGCGAACAGCGTGCCGCCAAGCGTGACGGTGGTCGGCACCGATGTCGTGACGACCAGGTTTGAATCGAACAGCGAGACCGCCTTCATCGCGTCGCGGTAGCCGTCGAGCCGCCGCTGGACGCGCGGATCCATGCGCGCGCCGAGAAAGCCGATACGTCGGCGCCCTTGCTGGAGAATGTGCGAAATAGCCGCAAAACTGGCGTCGTAATGCGAAAATCCCACCATCATGTCGACCGGACTGTCACCGATCTCCATAATCTGTGCGACCGGGCAATCCATGGTCTCCAGGATCGCGCGCGATTCCGTGGTCTGGTTGATGCCGGTCACGATCAATCCAGCCGGCTTTTGCGCCCGGAACAGCCGCAGCAGTTTCTCTTCCTGCAGGATACTGTAGCGCGTATTGGTCAATTGGATGCTGTAGCGGCTCTGCTCCGAAGAGTCATAGATGCCGCGCAGGACGTCGGCGAACACGCTGTTGGTCAGCGACGGTATCACGACGCCGATGACTTCGGTGCGGTGCGAGGCCAGCGCGCGCGCCGCCAGATTGGGTACGTAACCCAGTTCCTTGACCGCGCTGTCGACGCGTTCGCGTTTGCTGGCGGACAGCGCATCCGGGTTCCTGAAGAAGCGGGATGCGGTGATCGGCGAGACGCCAGCAAGCTTGGCGACCTCGGTGAGGCGGATTTTGCCAGACTTCGTCCGTTTTCGTCCCATTCCGCGCTCATACCACAACGAATTAGACAAATGAACAATTATTGACAGCGCTACCATTGCATTGCTAAAAACCGACAAACTGCGGATGATAATGCCTGCTGAATTCGGCTGGTGGCATTAGAGTCGAATAAGACAGCATGGCGCCTGCCTTCGTTCGATGGCGTCAGAAAACAGAAAATGAGGGGAGAGAAGATGTCGTCGGTACAGATTCGCGACGTGCGAAAGTCGTTCGGTAATTTTGAGGTTTTGCACGGCGTATCGATTCCGATCGAGGATGGCGAGTTTGTCGTGCTCGTCGGCCCCTCCGGTTGCGGCAAGTCGACCTTGCTGCGGATGCTCGCGGGCCTGGAAAACATCACCTCGGGTACGATTTCGATCGGCGACAAAGTGGTCAACAATGTCCAGCCGAAAGAGCGCGACATTGCCATGGTGTTCCAGAACTATGCGCTCTACCCGCATATGACGGTCGCCGACAATATGGGCTTCTCGCTCAAGCTGCGCGGTGCGAGCGCCGAGGAAATCAATGGCGGCGTCAAGCGCGCCGCGGAAATCCTGGCGCTGACGCCGTTGCTCGAACGCTATCCGCGGCAGTTGTCCGGCGGTCAGCGTCAGCGCGTCGCCATGGGCCGCGCCATCGTGCGCGATCCCCAGGTGTTCCTGTTCGACGAGCCGCTGTCCAACCTCGATGCCAAGCTGCGCGTTGCGATGCGTACCGAAATCAAGGAACTGCATCAGCGCCTGCGCACCACGACGGTCTACGTCACCCACGACCAGATCGAAGCCATGACCATGGCCGACAAGATCGTTGTCATGCATGACGGCATCGTCGAGCAGATGGGCACGCCGCTCGAATTGTACGATACGCCGGCCAACCAGTTCGTTGCCGGCTTCATCGGCTCGCCGGCGATGAACTTCCTCAAGGGCAAAGTGAAGTCGAACGGCAGTGCCTCCTTCGAAGGCCCGAACGGCGTCAAGCTGCCGCTGGCGTCTGCACCCGCCAATTCGGAAGGCAAGCCGGCGGTCTATGGCGTGCGGCCTGAACATTTCACCATCGCCGATGATGGCGCCGAAGCGGAGATCGTCGTGGTCGAGCCGACCGGCTCGGAAACCCAGGTCTTCGCCAAGCTCGGCGGTGAACAGGTCGTCGCGGTGTTCCGCGAGCGACATCAATTCAATCCGGGCGACAAGATCCGGTTGAAGCCGGATCCGACGCTCGTGCATCTGTTCGACGAGACGACGGGCAAGCGACTGAATGGCTGAGCAATAACCAAAAATATTTCAAAGGGAGGATGGACCATGCATGACTTTACTCGCCGCTCTCTGCTTCAGGGCGGCACCGCGCTCGCTGCCGCGGGCGCTCTGACCGGCCCTGCATTGCTGGATTTCGCCAAGGCGTGGGCGCAAGCCTCGCCGTGGAAGGCAGAGGCGGGCGCCAAGCTCACCGTAATGCGCTGGAAGCGTTTCGTGCCGGCGGAAGATGATGCGTTCAACGCCATGGTCGCTGCCTTCAAGGCTGCCACCGGGACCGACATGAACGTGTTCTCGGAATCTTTCGAAGACGTGCAGCCGAAGGCTTCCGTTGCCGCAAACACCGGCTCGGGTATCGATCTCGCATGGGGCCTGCACACGCTGCCGCAGCTCTTCCCGCAAAAGGTCCTGCTGATGAACGACGTCGCCGATTATCTCGGCAAGAAATACGGCGGCTGGACCGATGCGGCCGCGATTACCTGCAAGCAGGGCAATGATTGGCTCGGCATCCCCGTCGCCACCATTGGCGGCTACATGACCTATCGCAAGTCGGCCACCGACAAGGCTGGCTTCAAGGAATTCCCGAAGGACTTCCCGGGTTTCCTCGAAATGTGCAAGGCGCTCAAGGCGAACAACACGCCGGCGGGCTTCGCACTCGGTCATGCTACGGGCGACGCCAACGGCTGGCTGCATTGGGTGCTGTGGGGTCACGGCGCCTATACCGTCGACAAGAGCGACAAGGTCGTCATCAACTCGCCGGAAACGCAGAAAGCGCTGGAATACTGCAAGGCGCTTTCGGACACCTTCATTCCCGGCACGGCATCCTGGAACGACGGCTCCAACAACAAGGCGTATCTGGCCGGTGAACTCTATTGCACGGCGAACGGCATCTCGATCTACGTCGCCGCCAAGGACGATCCGAAGATGAAGGATCTCACGGAGGACACCCAGCACGCGCTGATGCCGGTTGGTCCGATCGGCAAGCCGACCGAACTGCAGCTTTGTGTCCCGATTCTGGCGTTCAACTTCACCAAATATCCGAACGCCTCGAAGGCCTTCATCGCTTTCATGCTGGAGAAGGAAAACTACGAGAAGTGGCTCTCGGGCGCGCGCGGATATCTGACCCAAACCCTCAACGCCTATGACTCGGCGCCAGTATGGACCGCGGACCCGAAGAACGCCGTGTTCGGCCAGGCCAGTAAGCGCGCGCTGCCGGCCTCCGGCATCGGTACGCCCGGCGAAAAGGCGGCGAGCGCAATCGCCGACTTCATCGTGGTGGATATGTTTGCCAACTTCTGCACCGGTGCCAAGGATGCCAAGACCGCCATGGCGGAAGCCGAACGGCAGTTGAAGCGAATTTATCGCTGATCGAACTGGAGCGGGCGGGGCGAACGACCGCCGCCCGCTCCAACAACATCTAAATCGGGATACCACGTATGGCTGACATCGCGTTCCAACCACGGACAGCCAAGCCGCAGATTCGCGAGGCCACCACGTGGGACCTGATCAAGACCAACCGCAACTGGCTCGGTTTCTGGTTCATGCTGCCGGCGATGGGGTTCCTGATCTTCTTCCTGGCCTATCCGCTGGGGCTGGGCGTCTGGATTTCATTCACTGACGCCAAGATCGGCAGGCCCGGCACCTTCATTGGGGTCGAGAACTACGAGTGGCTGTGGGATGACTCGATCTTCTGGCTCTCGGTTTTCAACACGCTGCTCTACACTTTCATCGCGAGTGCGATCAAGTTTGCGATCGGCCTGTATCTGGCGCTGCTGTTGAACGAGAACATGCCGTTCAAGGCGATGCTGCGCGCACTGGTGCTGATCCCGTTCATCGTCCCGACCGTGCTGTCGGCGCTGGCGTTTTGGTGGATTTTCGATTCGCAATTCTCGATTATATCATGGTCGCTCAAGCATCTCGGCCTGATCAACTACAACATCAATTTCCTCGGCGATACGACGTGGGCCCGTCTCTGCGTGATCTTCGCCAACATCTGGCGCGGCGTGCCGTTTGTCGCGATCACGCTACTCGCCGGCCTGCAGACCGTGCAGCCTTCGCTCTATGAAGCCGCGACGCTCGACGGCGCGAGCAAGTGGGAGATGTTCCGCTTCATCACCTATCCGCTGTTGACGCCGATCATCGCGGTCGTGATGACGTTCTCGGTGCTGTTCACCTTCACCGATTTCCAGCTGATCTGGGCGATGACGCGGGGCGGGCCGGTCAATGCCACGCATCTGATGGCGACCTTGTCGTACCAGCGCGCGATCATTGCGGGGCAGCTGGGTGAGGGTGCCGCGATTTCGAGCGCGATGATTCCGTTCCTGCTCGCCGCGATCATGGTGTCGTGGTTCGGGTTGCAACGCCGCAAATGGCAGCAGGGGGAGAACAATGACTAAATCCCTCGAGCTGGCGTTCTATTTTTGGCGCGAACGGGACAAGCCCCGCACGCGCTGTCGCAAGTGGCAGCAGGGTGAAAACAATGACTGATCTGCCCACCAGATCCATCGATCTCAAGGCCGTGCTTTCGGGTTCTTCGCCGACGGTTGCGAAGGACGATCACAGCGAAGGCATGAGTTATCTGCAGTCGGTACCGCGCCGGATGGTGACGCTGTATCTACCGCTGTCGATCATTGTGTTCGTCCTGCTGTTTCCGTTCTACTGGATGGGACTGACGGCAATCAAACCGGACGAGCAACTGATTGACCTCGAGACCTACAATCCGTTCTGGACCTGGAATCCCACTTTCAAGCACATCTACAAACTCCTGTTTCAAAGCCACTATCCGCTCTGGCTCTGGAACACGATGTATGTCGCCGTCGCCGCTACCGCGTTGTCGATTTTCGCCAGTGTGCTGGCGGCCTATGCCATCGTGCGGCTGCGCTATCGCGGCGCGCAATGGGTTGGCGGCCTGATCTTCCTGTCCTATCTGGTTCCGCCCTCGATCCTGTTCATCCCGCTCGCCACCGTCGTGTTCCAGTATGGCCTGTTCGACTCGCCGATGGCGCTGATCCTGACCTATCCGACCATTCTGATCCCGTTCTCGACCTGGCTGTTGATGGGATACTTCAAGACCATCCCGTATGAGCTGGAGGAATGCGCGCTGATCGACGGCGCCAGCCGCTGGCAGATCCTGGTCAAGATCGTACTGCCACTGGCGATCCCGGGGCTGATCTCCGCTTTCATTTTCTGCTTCACGCTGTGCTGGAACGAGTTCATCTACGCGCTGACGTTCTTGCAATCGGTGCAGAACAAGACGGTGCCGGTTGCGATCGTCAACGAATTCGTCGATGGCGACGTCTATCGCTGGGGATCGCTGATGGCCGGTGCGCTGGCGGGCTCATTGCCGTTGGTGATCCTTTACGCCTTCTTCGTCGAGCATTATGTGTCGGCGATGACGGGAGCCGTGAAAGAGTGAGCGCGCCGGCTGGAAGCAAGAAATAAACAAAGGTATCGCTGTCGTCCCTGCGAAAGCAGGGACCCATAACCACCGGCAGCAATCGTTGAAGCGAAGTCCTCAACCATTTGGTCTCAGTCATAT
>JACDAG010001015.1 GCA_013695565.1 Bradyrhizobium sp. | reverse complement strand
CGTCAATGCCGAGCTTCGCATCGACGCGCCGGAGCCGCGGGTCGAGGATTTCAGGATGTCGGCCGGCTATGCCGCCTATTGCCGCGAAGTCTCGAAAGCGCTGCTGCCCTCCTATGCAGGGCTGGCCGGCGCATGAGCTCTTCACGGGATTTTATTCGCTTCCTGCTTCCGGTCGTGGTGCTCGCCGCCGGCGTCGCACTGTGGGAACTCGTGGTGCGCGTCAACGACATTCAGCCCTATGTGCTGCCGAGTCCGCTGGCCGTGTTCCAGACGCTGATCGCTGACTGGCAGGTACTGTCGGAATCCCTCGGCGTCACCCTGCTGACCACGCTGGAGGGCTTCATCGCCGCGGCGATCGGCGGCGTGGCGCTGGCGCTGTTGTTCAATCAATCGAAATGGCTGGAATATTCGTTGTTTCCCTATGCCGTGATCCTGCAGGTCACGCCGGTGATTGCGATCGCGCCATTACTCCTGATCTATCTGCAGCAACAGACCGCCGTCATCGTTTGCGCCTGGATCGTCGCCTTTTTTCCGGTGCTGTCGAACACCACGCTTGGGTTGAACTCGGTGGACCGCAATCTGGCCGGGCTGTTCAAGCTGTACGGCGCGTCGCGGCTGCAGACGCTGCGTTACCTGAAATTGCCGGCCGCCTTGCCGTATATTCTCGGCGGATTGCGGATCGCGGGCGGACTGTCCCTGATCGGGGCGGTGGTCGCCGAAATCGCGGCCGGATCGGCGGGCGCAGGCTCGGGTCTTGCCTTCCGCATCGCCGAGTCCGGCTACCGTCTCAACATTCCCCGAATGTTCGCCGCACTGCTGTTGCTCTCCGTCGCCGGGATTGTCATTTATGGGCTGCTGGCGCTAGTTTCGCATCTGGTACTGCGGCGCTGGCACGAAAGCGCGCTTGGAAAGGAAAACTGATGGCTTCCGGAACTATATCGTCCGAAAAGATCGATTTGCTGATCTACGGACCAATCAGGCCGATCCTCGAAAACGGCTTTTCGGACCAGTTCGTGCTGCACAAGGCGGAAAGCCGGGCCGACCTCGAGCGGTTAACGCCCGATGCGCTGGCGAAGACCCGCGGCATGGCGGTGACCTATCATTCGGTCCCGGCCGACGGAAAGGCGCTGGCGCATTTTCCGAAGCTCGAGATCATCGCAAGCTTCGGGGTCGGCTACGACCACGTCGATTCCAAATACGCGCGCGAGCACAATGTGGTGGTCACCAACACGCCCGACGTGCTGACTGAAGAAGTCGCCGACGTCGCGATGGGACTGTTGATCTCGACCTTGCGCGAATTCGTCAAGGCCGACCGCTATCTGCGTTCGGGCCTGTGGCAGACCCAGAATTATCCGCTCAGCGTCGGCTCGCTGCGCGACCGCAAGGTCGGGATCGTCGGCATGGGCCGCATCGGCCAGGCGATCGGTCGCCGGCTGGAGGCTTCGCTGGTGCCGGTTTCCTATCACTCGCGCAATCCGTCATCGGCCGTCTCCTACAAGCACTATGGCGACCTGATGGAAATGGCCAAGGCGGTCGATACGCTGATCATCATCGTGCCCGGCGGCGCTTCGACTTCGAAAATGATCAACGCCGATGTCCTCAAGGCGCTCGGGCCGCGCGGTGTGCTGATCAATGTCGCGCGTGGCTCCGTGGTCGACGAGCAGGCGCTGGTCGCCGCGCTGAAATCAGGGACGATCCTGGCCGCTGGGCTCGACGTGTTCGCCAATGAGCCGAGCGTGCCGGATGAATTGAAGGTCATGCAGAACACTGTGCTGCTGCCGCATATCGGTTCGGCTTCGGTGGTCACGCGCAATGCCATGGATCAGCTCGTCGTCGATAACATCAAGAACTGGTTTGCCGGCAAGGCACCGCTGACGCCCGTTCCGGAAACTCCGGTGAAGGGGCGCTGATGTCGGCCGGCCGCGCTGCAATCGTAGTGCTATCGGCGCTGCTCGCCGTTGGCTCTGGATCGCCGGCGCGGTCGCAGGGGGCTCCGAGCCTGCAGAAAGAAATGGTCGGCCAGTGGGAGCTTGCGACCACCGAGCGCAGCAAGACCTGCGTCGTCACGCTCAAACCGGATACGACGCCGCAGGGCCTGAAGCTCGAACTTGAGTCCGGCTGCGCGGCGGCGCTGCCCTTCACCAAGGACATCACCGCCTGGAATATCAAGGGACTCGGCGACATCGTGCGGCTGCAGGATGCTGCCGGCCAGCCGGTGATCGATTTCACCGAAGTCGAGAGCGGCATTTTCGAAGGGCTGCGGCAGGGCGAGGGCGTCTACATCCTGCAGAATCTCGCGGCCGCCCGCTCGCTCGCCAAATCGATGGACCAGATGATCGGCGAATGGTCGATGGTGCGCGGCAATGGCAAGCCGATCTGCGGACTGGTGCTCACCAATACCGAGGCGACCGGCGATAATTTCCAGGTGTTTTTAAAGCCGCGATGCGATCCCGCGGTGGCGGCTTTCGCGCCCAACCAGTGGCGGCTCGACCATGGCCGGATGCTGTTGCTGTCGGCGAACGGCCAGACCTGGCAGTTCGAGGCCGACGACAATGCGCAGTGGCGCAGGGTGCCCGATAGCGCGGATCCCTTGATCATGCTCCGGGTACAGTAATCCGCGCTTCGTCGGTGACCGCAGGCTAATAACTCGGCACGGAGTAGGCATTGCGCTTGCGGCTATCCGAATGGCTTCTGGTAATCGTCTCGGCCGCGGCAACCTATCTGGTTGCGGAAGCGGCATTCGCTGTTGTCGGCCTGCGCTACGTCCCGCTGCGCCTGCACGGGCAATTGCCGGAAGACATCCGCCTGTTCGCCCAGTCGTCGAAGACTGGTGTTGTGCCACGAAATCCCGTGCTGTTACTCGGCGATTCCTACGCGCAGGGTTATGGCGATTGGCTGTTCGAAGCGAGCCCCAACTTCAATGGTCCGTTTCATTCCGCCCATGTGATCCAGAAGCTGAGCGGGCGCGACGTGGTGGCGCTGGGCGTGTCGGGTGCGGGCAGCGCCGAAGGCATCGCCGCCTTCCCGACGATTGCTTACGCGCAGGCGGATCAAGCCTGGTATTTGCGCCTGCCGAAGCCGTCGGTCGCCGTGGTGTATTTTTACGAAGGCAACGATCTCAACAACAACATGACCTTCCTCCAGCACCAGGTCACAAATCCGGATGCATCGAATCTTGTCGATCAGACCGACCGCGCAATCGCCGCCTATCCTCGGATGTTGTCCGCCGACACAGGACGAGGGCTGCATTTTCCATTGTTCCGCTTTTTGACCCGCCTGGCCCTGCAAGCATGGGCGGAAGCAACGGGCGCGGTGCAGCCACTCGCGCCTGAAGAGCCGACCATGCCGTCCGATGTGCCGAACGCGGTGGAGGTCGGGGGCAAGCGCCTGGAATTGCCGGGTCACCTGCAATCTCCGGCGCTGGAACTGACACGCGGAGAGCTTGAGCGCGCCACGCGGGTCTACGAACGGTCGCTGGTATTCTTGCAGAAGCTCCTGCCGGGAACGCCGGTCCTCGTCGTGTATCTGCCGTCGCCCTTGTCGAGCTATCGGCTGCTCGGATCGGAAGTCTCGAGCCAGCAATATGTGCCTGATACCGCCACCCGTTATCCGAGGCAGCGCGTGTCGGAGAACAGCGACGCGATCTGCCAGCTGATCCGTACCGCAACGATCGGCCATGGCGCCGGCTTCCTCGATTTGCGCCCGGCCATTCGAACCGCCAGCGAAAGCGTCCTTGTCCATGGCCCGCGCGATTTCAAGCATTTCAATCGTAGGGGGATGGAGGTGCTGGGGCAGGCGGTGGCGGAGCGTATCGACCTGCCCCTGGTGGATGGCGCGTGTTCGCAAGGCCCAAATTGAGGGAACGGGAGCGCCGCCCGCCTGCGCCGTCGCCCGCCCCGGATGGCTCGATGGGTCGAAATTTTCTCAAACCCCTGTCGATTCGCCGGGGGGCCGTTCGTCGTTCCAAATAGCGAGACAGATAGATTTGCGGGCAGGGTGCCCGCGGCTCGCCTCAAGCAGGAGTTTTCCATGCGCTTCATGTCGATCGTCACCTCGTCCCACCCACCCGCGCAGCCGCCGGCCGCCATGATAGAGGCGATGAACAAGCTCGCCGACCGCGAAATCAAGGCCGGCCGCATGCTGGATACCGG
>JACDAG010001014.1 GCA_013695565.1 Bradyrhizobium sp. | reverse complement strand
GTTCGGCACCGCGTGTGTCTTGTGGCTGGCGGTCAGGAACCAGTCAGGTCGTATCCTGTTATTGTCGCGCCGAGGCGAAGCAATGCATCAAGCGCGCAAATGGCCTGGAGATCCAAAATGAAAAATCATGTTTACAAGATTCTTGAAATCGTCGGTTCTTCCGAGACCGGTATTGATGACGCGATCAAGACGGCGGTCGAGCTGGCCGGCAAGACGATTCGAAACATGGATTGGTTTGAAGTCGTTGAAACCCGGGGGCACATCAAGGACGGCAAGATCGCTCACTACCAGGTGACCCTCAAGATCGGCTTCACGCTGGAGACGCAATAGCTAGCGCCCGCAATGTAGGATGGGTATCGCTGCGCTCCACCCATCCTACGAGCTGGAGTGGACGTCAACGCCGATCAGTGCGGCGTGACGACGTAGGGAATGCTGCCCACCAGTACGACAAGCTGAACCGCATTGCACAGCATGCCGCCCCAGTGCAGTCGCCGCAGCCGGCGTACCGCTTCGGCGTCGCCGGCATCCCTGGCAAGAAGCTGCGCATCCCATCGCTGCAGAAACCAGCGGCGCGCCCAGACCGCGAAAGCCGCGATCAAGGCAATGCCAATGGCGACAACCAGCCGACCCGTCATCGCGACGGCGACCATGCCGACGGCTCCGGCAATGGCCACCATCAGGAAATAGGAACTGAACATGCCGCGCAACAGCTGGGTGACCGGCGGGACATCGAGCGACACCAGCAGAAAGGCCGGCGCCGCCAGCAGGAAATAACCCATCGGAAACAGCAGGACGACCGTGGCGAACAAGGCGACGGGATCTGGCATCATCAACCACCCTTTCTTTGCCCGGCGGGCGAGGGTTTTTACGGAAACAGCTTACAGCAATATCCGCCTGGAGCTATCTCCGACACTATAGGGCTTTGGTCGGATACGAATGCGCCGGAGGTCCGGACGCGGCCATGCGGAGCCCAACGACGACGTTGGCAAGATGAGGCTCAATTAAATGATTGCTACGGCCCAACGCTTGCTGCCGTGGCACACTCCAGCGGCAGCGCTATCAACCCTTCTTCGCTGTAATTCGATCGGCCCCGAACCGGGCTGTCCATTGCGCCACTGAGAGCAATAAGCCGTCAAATACTTCCCGGGCCTGCTCGAGCTCTCGTTGCGTCGGCGGCGAGCAGCCGGGTCGGTTGCGGATGATCATCGTCATTGTCGACCAGCTTAACCTGCTGGCTCTGCACGCCACGATCAGCCCATACAACCGCTCGGGTTCGATCAACGGCTCGATTGCCTCGATCTTCACGTCCGACAACAATGAGAGTGCTGCCACTACATTGGTATATTCTCCCCTGACCGCATACCGGTTCACGATTGAATCGCTGAGCTTGCCGGTGCGACTGAGCGCAAGGACCTCGCCCTGCGCCTGTGCATAGTCGATCTTCTTTCGCGGAGCGGTTTGTCCAGCGGCTGCTTTGCCGGACCCTTGTACCTTCCCCATAACCGGTCGTGATGCCGTCAGGAATCGCGCCCGCACGATGTCGGTAGCCTTTGCAAGCAGCTCGCGCAGCAAATTAGCCGGAAGGTCCAATCGAAGGCCGAGCTTTTCGGTGAGGCTTTCGTCACGCTCTGCCCTTCCGACCAGCGTCGCATAGCCGCATTCGGAGAACTGTGCTCCCGCATTTCGCGCGAGCGCGTTGGAGACATTGACGTCACCAAGCCTCATCAGCGCATCGGTCAGCGCTTCGCTGAGGGTCTTTCTGCCCGAGATTGCCAGCAAATGCTGCTGGCTAACGGTTTTCGCGATTTCAACGAGCACCTTATCCGACAGGCGATTGGAGTTTCGCAGAACCGGCGCGGCCACCAGGGGATCGTTGTGAAGCGCGAGCTTGCGGATCGTCTCGCGTGGCGCGAGATCCGATGTGGACAGGGCTTCGCTGAGATGGATAAGGGCTTTCGCTTCCATCCGCTCGATCAGGGGAACGAGGATCCCATCGAACGCACCTATCTGGGCTTCCCGGAGACGATCAGCATTGGACAGGAAAAGGTCTGCCACCTGCTTTAGAATGCTGGCATCGCGCTGAGACGACTCCGCCTTTGCGGCGCCGGCCTGTTCGGCGATTGAATTCGGCGATGCTGCGGCAACCATGGTTAGTCTGGCTCCATATGGGTCGTCCGGACCGACATCGGCTGAAACCGGCTTGCAGCAAGCCGCACAAGCCTCATCTCGCGGTTTTGGGTCATGCCCTTAGCGCCACGTTGCCGAACGCTTTCACAAGCGATCGTTCCAGCTTTCCGTCCATGGCGCACAGGATATTGTAAGCATCCGGCCGGGACATTGCCGGTCGATACGGCCTCGACTCGATCAGCGCGGCAAAAATATCTGAAATCGTCAGCAAGCGTACGAGGTCGGAAATCTCCGGCGCCGTCAGCGCGTCGGGGTAACCGGAACCATCCAGAAACTCATGGTGATGCTTCACGCCATCAAGAATCTCCGGGCCGATTCCGGGCAGGTCCTTCAAGAGTTCGTATCCGATAACCGGATGGCGTCTCATGATCTCTTCTTCGCTCGGGTCAAGACGTCCGGGCTTGTCGAGAATGGCCAGGGGAATGCGCGCCTTGCCGATATCATGCAGGGTGGCGGCCAGCCCGAGCCGCTTTACGTCGGCCTGGGCGAATTTGATGCTCAGGGCGAAGCCGACCGCCACGCCCGTCACCAGCAGGCAGTGCTGGAACGTTCCCTGGTGATAGCGGCGCACGTCGTCAAGCCAGACGCCAAGCCCGTTTTGCTCGATACCGTTGATGACGTCGGATGTGGCGTTCTCGGCAGCCGAAAGCCTTATCGGCTTGCCTTCCCGTATCGCCGAGAACATGGATGCGAAGGCTGCCGCACCATCTGATATCTCGGACGACGCAACGGCAAAGCCGGCCTGTGCCGCCTTCTGGGCGACTTCGATCTGCTCGAGTTTCGATATGATTTCTCGGGGACGGGAAACCACCGCGGTCGCGCCCAGTGCAAACGCCTGCGCCACCATGTGATGCAGGTGGCTCTGAACGACAAACAGCTTTTCGGAAACGCAATGCAGGTCCTGCAGGACACGCTTGATCTGTTCTACAGGGGCCGCCTTGCGCAGGTCGGCGTCAACCATCAATACGCCGTTTGAGCCGATTTTCGCGGTGCCAGTTCCCAGCAGTTGGGTCTGAACATCGTATTGCGGTTCCAGCATCGCGCGGATGGCTGGAATTTTCGCGGGTTCATCCGTAATGAAATGAACGAGCATTCTGGTGCCACTTGGGAAAGCCGAGTCTGCGGTCTCTCCGGTTCAGCGAAGGCAACGGCGTACAATCAATGCGGGCGGTACGAGCAATAGCGCGTAATTGTACGCAGACCTCCCTAACAGGAGATTGCGGTAAACCGGGCTTCACTCCGGGTTTCTACGTAACCCTGTTGGGTGAATGCCGCCGAACTCCCCGGTGGAAGACGTTCGGCAGGCTTAGGACAGATTGAGCCCAACGGGTTCGCGCAAGGCGCGGCCTAGGCCAGGCTCCGGCGAAATCCGCGGGATCGAGCCCCTTCGTCGGCTGCCCAAAATTTGACCTGCACAAACAACGTGCAGCCTGCCTCCGTACAACTACTCGACCCGCTCCGAAATCTAAACCAGCCATTAGGCAAGATTCGCGACAAGGGAGGGAATGTACGTCCGTCTAAATCCCGATTCGATCTTCAGGAGATCGGTCGAGGGGGCGAAGGCAGAGGAAGTTCCGGCCATGTCCGTCGCGCTTGCAAGATCGACCGCCCAAACAACGGCCAATCCGGCGAACGATGCGGATGAGTCCGACATCTCGGCGCTGATCTCGCGGCTCACGGCCGAGGTCAACCAGGTCGCCTGCGACAAGACCAAGTCGATCCAGAAGATCACCAACCAGATGAAGATGCTGGCGCTCAACGCGCTGATCGAAAGCTCCCGCGCAGGCGCGCAAGGCGCCGGCTTTGCCGTGGTCGCGCAGGAAGTGCGCAATGTCGGCCAGCAGGTCGAGACCATCGCGCGCGAGCTTGAAAGCCAGCTCACCAACCGCACCGGCAATCTGATGAATTCGATCGCCCGCATGGCCGACCGGTCGCGCGGCGAGCGCATGGTGGATCTGTCGCTCAACGCCATCGAGTTGATCGACCGCAACCTTTATGAGCGCACCTGCGATGTGCGCTGGTGGGCCACCGATTCCGCCGTCGTCGATTGCGCCGCCTCGCCGGGTGCCGCCGCCGTCGCCCATGTCTCGGAGCGGCTCGCCGTGATCCTCGGCGCCTACACCGTCTATCTCGATTTGTGGCTCTGCGATCTCGACGGCAATGTGCTGGCCAACGGCCGCGCGGATCGCTATGGCGTCGTCGGCCAGAATGTCTCCGCCACCAAATGGTTTCGCGATGCGCGGGCGTTGCGCTCGGGCGACGATTATGTCGCCGGCGACGTCGAAGCCCAGCCCCTGCTCGGCAACGCCCAGGTCGCGACCTATTGCGCCAGTGTGCGCACCGGCGGCAAGGCCAACGCCGCGGCGACCGGCATTCTCGCGATCCATTTCGACTGGGAAGCGCAGGCCCGCGCCATCGTTCAGGGCGTGCGCGTCGGCGATGCCGACAAGGCCCGCGTGCTGCTGGTCGATTCGCATTTCCGCGTGATCGCGGCGTCCGACGGCCAGGGCATCCTCACCGAACGCCTGCAGCTTTCACTGGATGGAAGGCGCAGCGGCTTCTACCAGGACCGCTCCGGCACCCTGGTCGCGTTCCATGCGACCCCGGGCTACGAGACGTATCGGGGGCTCGGCTGGTACGGAGTGATCTTGAGCAACGCGACGTAACACATTACGGGCGCGCGTTCGGCGTCTTGGTTCGGTCTTTCGCGGGCCATTGCTCGGAGAGCGGCGGCAAGGCCATCTCCTTGCCGGTCATCCGCTCGACGGCAATGGCATAGACCGTGATCGCGTCGAGGCGCGGGAAAAAGCCCTTGGGCCGTTCGGTCTCCGGCTTGCCGTATTTTTCCATCAAGGCCTCGCAGAAGCGTTGCTTGGCCGCCTGCTCCTCGACGATCCGTATTTTGCCGAACAGGATCACGCTTTGGTACGCCAGCCCTGAATCGCATTCGAAGCGGCCGTAGTCGAACACCTGATCCGGCTCATCGATCTCAAAGCAAACCCGCGGGTCGCGTTCGACGCCGGCGCGGAAGTGGCCCTTCCCGCTGCCGGTGTGAACATAGACTTCCCCGTCGATCCGGAGGTAGAGCAGCGGAATGCAGTAGGGATAGCCATCCTCACCCACCGTCGCGAGCCGACCGCTGAATCCGTGCTCCAGCATTTCATTGGCGTGCTCGCCGGACATCTGCCGGTCAGCACGACGCAATTGGGGCGAACTCATCATGACCTCCAAACCGTTCGGATGAAGCGCGCATCGCCTTGAATCGCAATCAAGCCCGGCATAGCCTGCTTAGTGGTTTGTCGAAAAGGTCCACTTGTTGCAACTTTGCGATACCACTTTTGGCGCGGAGATGAATCCGGATGACGACGTGAAAGGCCGACAGGTTGCGCCTGACCTTTGCTCGTTCGAGCTGACCCGCAGCGACCGCACGCCGCTGTTCCGTCAGCTCTATCTGCAGCTTCGCGCCGCGATCCTGTCGCGGCGCCTGCGGCCGGGAACCAAGCTGCCATCGACGCGGGAGCTTGCCTTGCAGCTCGGCGTGTCGCGCTCGGCTGCGGTGGCCGCCTATGAGCAGCTGCTCGCCGAAGGCTATACATCCGGCAGGCACGGGTCCGGCACCTATGTCTCGCCTGATCTTCCGGAAGCGATCGACGGAAACCCGCAAAGACGCGGCAAGCCTGCCGCAGCAATGGCATCCACCGCCAGACCGCAGTCGATCGGCGATTTCGTCGATGTCACGGCGCAGGGCGACGAGCGGCCGTTCAACCTCGGGCGTACGCTGCTGGACGCCCGTACGGTCGAACTCTGGCGCAAACTGAGCGCCCGCACCTTCCGTTCGTTGTCGCCAAGCCACTTCGGCTATTCCGACCCGCGCGGCACGATCGAACTGCGAAATGCCATCTGCGATTATCTGCAGGCCGCTCGCGCCGTGCGATGCGACCCCGACCAGATCGTGGTCACGGCAGGAACGCAGCAGGCCGTCGACATCGTGATCCGCATCCTCCCCAACAGGGACAAGGAGGTTTGGGTTGAAGACCCCGGCTACCCCCTGACGCGAGAGGCCCTGCTCGCGGCTGGTGCTACGGTGCGGCCGATACCGGTCGATGGGCAAGGCATCGACGTCCGCGCCGGAATCGCATCAGCGCCGAATGCCCGCGCGGTGTTCGTGACACCCTCGCACCAGTTCCCGACCGGCGTCGTGCTCTCGATGGCGCGCCGCCTCGAACTTCTCGCCTGGGCACGCCAGAAGCAGGCGTGGATCGTCGAGGATGATTACGCCAGCGAGTTTCGGTATGGCGGCCGGCCGCTCGCCTCGCTGCAGGGGCTCGATCAGGGCGAGCGCGTGATCTATGTCGGCACCCTCAACAAGGCGCTGTTTCCGGGCTTGCGGCTCGGCTATGCCGTGGTGCCGCGCGCGCTGCTGCGGGCATTCGTCGCCGCCCGCTATCTGATGGACCGGCAGCCCTCGACCATCAGCCAGGCCGTCGTGGCCGCCTTCATGGAGCAAGGGCATTTCGCAGCGCATATCCGTCGCATGCGCCTGTTGTACCGGGATCAGCGCGACGAACTGGTGGCCGCCCTCCAGAGCCGCCTCGGCGCCGACCTGACAGTCACAGCGCCCGACCAGGGCATGCATCTGGTGGCCTTCACGCGCCGGGGACTGTCGGACACCGCGATCGAGCGCGCCGGCCGCGAGCACGGCGTCGTCGTTCGGGCCATGAGCCGGTTGTATGTCGCAGCCCCAACGCGATCGGCGCTGGTGCTGGGTTTCAGCGGCCACAAGCGACCGACGATCATTCCCGCGGTCGAGCGACTGGCGCAGGTCGTGGAAGGGCTGTCGAAGTCGCGCGCGCCGAAACGATCCGCGAGGCCGGGCAGCCCTAAACGTCGGTGATACGCCGCATCACGGCCATGTGTTCACCGCAATCGAGCTTCTAACTTGCGTCCGCGAAGTCTGGACATGAATGGGGACCTTCATGAAAGAAGCCGATATTGGGAATATGACCGTCGATGATTTGTGGGCGCTACGCGAAAAATTATCTGACAAGCTTGAAGCCAGGATCTTAGCCGAGCAAGAAGTGCTCGAGCACCGTCTCGATGCACTCAGGAACCCGTCCGAGCGCAAGCATCAGGCGCGGAAACCGGAGCGCCGGCCGTATCCGACCGTGTTTCCGAAGTTCTTTAATCCTGAAGATCCTACACAAACCTGGGCCGGTCGCGGCAAGCAACCGCGTTGGCTGGCGTCACAGCTACGCGCAGGAAGAAGGGTCGATGACTTCAGGATTCAACCGGCAGCTCAATAAAGAAGCGCGGCGGGAATACCGCAAAGCGAAAGGCCGCCCGAAGGCGGCCTTTCTGACGACACGTTAGATAAGATAACTCAAAGTCGACGACACCAGAGCCCTGCCCTAACACTCCATCCGGTCGGCAATCCCGCCAAAATCCTTGGCGATGATGTCCCAGTCGCCCTTGGCTTCGAAATCGTATTTCTGCAGGGGACCGTATTCGGTCGGGCGGGCCACGAAGGCGGTCTTCAAACCGTACTTCTGCGCGGCTTTCAGATCCTGGTTGTGCGCGGCCACCATCATCACCTGCTCCGGCGGCAGGCAAAGCAATTTTGCAGCGCCGAGATAGGTCTCGGGATCGGGCTTGTAGTGCTCGAACAATTCAGCCGACATGACCAGGTCCCACGGCAGGCCGGCGAACTTCGCCATGTTGGTCAGCAGCGCGACGTTGCCGTTCGACAGCGGCGAGATGATGTATTTTGTCTTCAGCCGTGCGAGGCCGGCGACGCTGTCCGGCCAGGCGTGCAGCCGATGCCAGCCCATGGTGAGGTAGTGCAGGTCGGAATCATCAAGGCCCGAAATGCCGAGCTGCGCGACCAGCTTTTCCAGTGACTGCCGGTGCAGCGTGTCGAGGATCATGTAGCCGCGTTCGGGATGTTTTCTCACTTCATCCATCGAGGCTGAATAGACCGCGCGCCAGCCGTCGACCAAGGCGGTCCAGTCGGCCTTGATGCCGCGCGTTTGCGACCATTTGGAAAAATCCGCAATCAGGCTGCTGCGCCAGTCGACGACGGTGCCGAACACATCGAACACCAGTGCCTTGACGGCGGAAATATCGGACATGCTTGCTCCCTGTTTTTGCTTTTGTTGTTTTTTGTCATTCCGGGATGGTCCGAAGGACCAGACCTCAGATGCGCACTGCGCATCAGGGAATCTCGAGATTCCGGGTTCGCTTCGCGCCCCGGAATGACGGCTACACTAAAGCACCTTGCGGTACTGAATAAATCCCAGATTATCAGCGACCTTGTCGTAGAGCCCCCTCGCCTGCGCGTTGTCCGATTGCGTCAGCCAATAGACCCGGCTCGCGCCTGCCGCCTCGGCCTTTTGATAGACCGTCTCGATCAGCGCGCGCCCGAGCCCATGGCCGCGCGCGGTTTCCGCGACGTAGATATCTTCGAGGTAGCAGTATCGTTTCGGCGCCCAGGTCGAGCGGTGGAACAGGTAATGCGCGAAGCCGGCCAGCCGGCCATCGACATAGCCGCCGAGCGCAAACATCGTCTCGTCCGGATCATGAAACCGCGACCACGCGAGATCGCTGACGTCCTGCGTCAGCGCCGTCTTGTAGAAGGCGAGATAGCCGTCCCACAGCGGATTCCACTCCGCGCGCTCGTCTTCGCCGATCAGCCGGATGATGATTGCTCCAGCCATACTCAAACCTCTCAATCGAGGTGGAACTTGTCCAGTTGCCGGTGCTCGGCCTTGATGTAGCGGACCGTACCTGTGACCGAACGCATCACGACGGTTTCGGTTTCGATCACGTCCTTGCGGAACTTGACGCCGGACAGCAGGGAACCGGTGGTGACGCCGGTTGCCGCAAACAGGCAGTCGCCCCGCGCCATGTCCTCGATGCCGTAAATCATCTTGGGATCGAGGACGCCCATCTTGTGGGCGCGTTCGCGCTTTTCCTCGCTATCGAGGATCAACCGGCACTGCATCTGGCCGCCGATGCAGCGCAACGCTGCCGCAGCCAACACGCCCTCGGGCGCGCCGCCGGTGCCGATATACATATCGACGCCGGTATTTTCAGGATCCGCGCAATGGATCACGCCGGCAACGTCGCCGTCGGTGATGAAGCGCACCGCAGCGCCAGTGCTGCGAACGCTTGCAATGATGTCGGCGTGGCGCGGGCGATAGAGCACCAGCACTGTGATTGCCGAGGCATCGAGTTCGACCACGCCCTTCTTGTAGCCGGGACCGACTGCGATCTTCTGCATGTAGACGTCGGGCGCATGCAACAGCGTGCCGCCATCGGCCATCGCCATGGTCGCGATCGCGCCCGGCATGTTCTTGGCGCACAGCGTGGTACCTTCGAGCGGGTCAACGGCGATATCGACCTTCGGTCCGGCATTGAGGCCGACCTTCTCGCCGATGAACAGCATCGGCGCCTCGTCGCGCTCGCCCTCGCCGATCACGATGGTGCCTTCGATCGGCAGCTTGTTGAGCTCGCGCCGCATCGCATCGACCGCGGCCTGGTCCGCCGCCTTTTCCTGGCCATGGCCGCGCAAACGCGCCGCCGAAACCGCCGCGCGTTCCGTCACCCGCACGATTTCGAGCGTCAGAATGCGCTCGAGCAGCAATTGCGGCGGAACGGAAATATGGGTCGAC
The DNA here is from genome assembly GCA_013695565.1 of Bradyrhizobium sp. Classification (GTDB taxonomy): domain Bacteria; phylum Pseudomonadota; class Alphaproteobacteria; order Rhizobiales; family Xanthobacteraceae; genus Bradyrhizobium. The sequence goes on along the minus strand of JACDAG010001014.1, from coordinate 1,007 downwards.
ATCAGCTTAGCTCCCTCAAATCTGCGTAGTGGCCCTTCGGCCTGCACTCAATCCCCTGGCGCGCGATCCGTTAAGGTTACGCGAGCGCGGCATGATCCTTCTACGAAACGTCATACCGCTCAATTTTCGTTCGAGCATGATCTTTTCGAAAAACCGGTAAATTCCGGACCATGCGCTAGTTCTTCTCGATCCGTATCACCTGCGGCCGGCCGCTGATCACCTTGTCGCGCTGCACCGCCTCCAGCGCACGATAGACCGCATCCTCGGAGGTTGCATAGGTGATCAGAATGACCGGAACCGGTGACGCTTTTTTTGCTGACCCGTTGGCGTCAACGCCGTCGGGGTGGCGCTGCACAATCGATTCCAGCGAAATCTTCTGTTCCGCCAGGCGCGTGGCAATGGTGGCGGCGGTGCCGGCCAGATCCCGCGCCATCAGGCGGATGTAGTAGCCGCCCTCATGGCGTTCCATCGGCGCCTTGGTGGTGGCGCGCAGCCGTTCCACCGGACGGCCGAACGGCTTGGCGCGAATGCCGCGCGCGACATCGGCGATGTCGGCGACCACAGCGGATGCGGTGGCAGCACCTCCGGCACCGGGGCCGACCAGCGTGATCGGTGGAATGCCCTCGCCATCGATGGTCACGGCATTGGTGACGCCCATCACCTGCGCAATCGAGGAGGATTTCGGCACCATGGTCGGATGGACGCGCTGCTCGATGCCGACCTCGGTGCGCTCGGCGACGCCGAGCAGCTTGATGCGATAGCCGAGCTCGTCCGCCATCCTCAGATCGAGCGGCGCGATCTTGGAAATGCCCTCGACGTAGATCGACTCGGCGTCGATCCGCGTTCCGAAGGCGAGGCTCGTCAGGATCGCGAGCTTGTGGGCGGTGTCGTAGCCGTCGACGTCGAAGCCGGGATCGGCCTCGGCATAGCCGAGCCGCTGCGCGTCGGCGAGACATTCGGCGAAGGAGAGGCCCTCCTGCTCCATCCGCGAGAGGATGTAGTTGCAC
>JACDAG010001012.1 GCA_013695565.1 Bradyrhizobium sp. | reverse complement strand
CCCCAAGCGCCCATATAGCTTGACCCGTCCGGTTGTCCCCCCGGACGGGTCTTTTCTTTTCTGCGTCCTCTTCCGGTAGAAGCCTTACGTCCCGCGTGATCGGGGCGAGGGCAGGCGATGGCTTGCGTGCGCTCGTTCGGGAAAACCACCGCAAGGCGGATGCAACGCGGCCATGCTGCTGTGCGGCTTGACGGTGGACTGAGCGAATAACCTCGTCTTCATGCGGGTTTCTTTCGCCGGTCTACGCCCCGTAATGTCCCGTCTGGACAATGCACGAGTTTTCCACAGAATATCCCTAGTCACGTCCAAATGATTCGTCTCGGTTGCGTCTGCGTCCGTTCTTCTCCTTACGGGCTAATTTATGACACATCACGTAGACGCAAACGTGGACTTGGCGCGTGGCCGCGAAATCGTTTCCCGCTGGTGCAATCTTGCGGAGCAACGTCTGGACTACCTCACCGAACTGTTCGAGACCGGCCGCTGGCGGCGCTATCACAGCGAGCGGGAATTTCTCGAAAATATCCAGGAAGCCAAGGCTGCGGTTGAGATCTGGCGCCAGCTGGAAACGCGTGAGGCTTCTCTGGACAATACCGCCATCGACCTCTCCTGGCTCGGACGCCGCCAATCTTCACCGCGATTGTCCGAGCGCGCCTTACCACCCCCGCGGCTGGCGCCGGTCGCCGCCGAGCCGCCACCACGCGATATCCCGGGGGACGTCCTGATCGCGCTGGAAAGCGTACTCGCCGATTCCGCCACGGCGCCTTCGGTATCCGATGCGCCGGCGCTGGACGATCCTGATTTGCCGCCACTCGATCGCGAAATGATGCAGGAACGCTATCCGCTGCTGCGCAACGCGTTGTAGGCGAGCCTGTCTTGGCATGATCTTTTCGAAAAACCGGACACCACTTTTCCGGATCCTGCGCTACCGCCGCACCGCGTTGGTCCCGATCACCACCTGCGCGTAGCGCTGGGCGCCCTCGGCTGACAGGTCGCTGGTGATGGTGCGGGCGTGATCGAGGCCGACCACAGCACCGCGCGGGGTTTCCGAAATCATGTTGTTGTTGACCAGCGCGGTCCCCGCGCCCGGCACCACCGAGACGCCGATGCCGACAAAGGCCTTGCGGATCACATTGCCCGTGATGGCGATGTCGCGGAGATATTTGCCCCAACCGGCCACGATCCCGAACGAGGGCGCGTTCTCGATTACATTGCCGGTCACGGAACTGTCCGCCTCGACGTAAATGCCGACGCCGGCGTCGTCGTCCGGAATGGTGCCTGCCGGCCGCTTCGGCAACAGATTGCGGATGATGTTGCCCTGAACGACCGCGATACGGCCGCCTTCGTTGAAGTTGCAGACGGAAACACCGACCGCGGCGCCGTCGACGGTGTTGTTGGCGATCACGGCACCTTCGAATGAAAATTCCGAATACAGCGCGACCTCGCGGACGTCGCTGACGCTGTTGCCTGAAATGTGGATGTTGGACGCCGAATTGCCGCGGACGGCTGAATAGTCGCAGTTCTTGATGCGGTTGCCGCGCACGATCACATTGCCGGCGCGGAAGGCGTTGATGGCGTTGCCATACTGGCCCGAGCCGCCGGGGCCGGCCTTGATGTCCTCGATGCGGTTATCCGCCACCAGCGTGCCGTCATCGCCAATAGCGGTGCGCAGGATTTCGATGCCGTTGTCGTTGGTGTCGAGGATGGTGTTGCGCGAGACGATCAGGCCCTTTGCATCGAACGACACCACCGCGGTGGTCGCAATTTTGGTGAAGATATTGCCGCTGATGTCGCCGGAGATCTGCTCGAGCCAGATGCCGTTGCCGCCACTGGCGGTGATTTCACACTCGGTGATGCGGATGTCGCGCCCACCGATGCAGTGGACCAGGCCGCGCCGCGTCGGCAACGGAATGGCGCTGCCGTCGAAAATGATGCCCGCGAGGCCGATAGCGCCGGCGCCCTCGCTTTGCAGCATCGATGCGCCGCCATTGAAGACGAATTTGGTGGCGCCGCGCACGCCGACCAGCTGCGAACCGTTCTGCAGCCGAAGCAGGCCGGTGCGGTATACACCCGGCGGCAGCGATAGCGGCACCTGCGCGCGCGCGGCTTCGTCGATCGCGCGCTGCAGCGCCTTGGTTTGATCGTCGGGACTGCCGGGACGCACGCCATATTGCGTGGCGTCGCGTCCGAAGGACGAGGTTAGCGGCGCGGCGCGCGCAGCGTCCGGCGACATCGCCATTGCGCCGGCAATGCCAGCGGCGGAAACGCCCATGAACTGGCGGCGTTTGACGTCCATGATGTGATGTCCTCGCGCAATGCAGGCCATGCGCATTCGCACGCCAAAACTAGCGCGAAAATGGGCCGTCGCATGGTGAACCCGAGGGCGGAACAGGGCGATTGTTGGGGGTAGGGTTAATCCTGGGTAGCGGTTCGCACAGCGTGGCGCGCCAGCTTCACCAGTTCCAGCAACATCGCCTCGCCGGCATCGACCAGTTCTTCCAGCGTGATGCGCGCGTGGCCCTTGCGCCGCAACGCGCCGCCGCGTGCGAGCGGGGGAATGTGCACGAACGACGCCAGGCGGAGATGCTCGTCGGTGCCGGCCGCCTCGATCGCGCGCCAGCTCAGATAATTGCAGAGATAGCTGCCGGCATCGCGCGACGGCCGCGCATCGATGCCGGTGGCCAGCGCCGCGCGCAGCAGCCGCAGCGTATGCGGACCGAACCGCATCGCGTCTGGGCCGAGACCGATCGATCCCTTGCGGACGCGGGTCTGCGCGGCGTCGGGCCACAGCAAGGTGACGGCGTTGCGCGCGCGGGTCTCGATGCGGAGATGCGCGGTGCGGCCTGCGAGGCCGAACATCAGGAGCGCCTGCGGGCGATATGTGGCCAGCGCCTGCGGCAATTCGAGATCGACCGCCTTGTAGGTCACGGGAAAGATATGGCTCGATAGTTCCACGTCAGCAAAGGCCGGCCGGCGCAGCCGCAACAGCCGCTCCACCAGCACCTGCGTCGGATTGTAGGGCGCGCCCGGAAATGGGCCGAAGCCGGTGACGAGAATGCGAAGCCTGTCGCTCACCGCAGCATCTCCGCGATCTGTTCGGCCGCAACCGCCGGCGTGATGCGGCCGTCGGCCACTTCAGCCTCGGTCTTTTTCACTTTGGCGCGGATCGCAGGGTCGGCGCGCAGCCGCGCCATCATCCGCTGCTCCAGCATCGACCACATCCATTTCACTTGCTGTTCGCGCCGCCTGCCTGCGAATTCGCCTGACGCGTTCATGGCGGTGCGGTGATCGAGGATCTTTTGCCAAAGCGTGTCGATGCCGGTGCCGGTGAGCGCCGAATAGGTCAGGACCGGTGGATGCCAGTGCTCCGAACGGGGCGTGAGGATATGCAGCGCACCGCGATACTCGGCCGCGGCCAGATTGGCGCGCTTGATATTGTCGCCATCGGCCTTGTTGATCGCGATCATGTCGGCGAGTTCAACCAGGCCCTTCTTGATGCCCTGCAATTCGTCGCCGGCGCCGGGCAGCATCAAGGCGAGAAAGAAATCGGTCATGTCGCAGACCGCGGTCTCGGATTGGCCGATGCCGACGGTTTCCACCAGCACCACGTCGAACCCGGCGGCCTCGCACAACAACATCGCCTCGCGCGTTTTGGCGGCGACCCCGCCGAGCGTGCCCGAGGCAGGCGAGGGCCGGATGAAGGCGTTGTCGGAGGCTGACAACCGCGCCATCCGCGTCTTGTCGCCGAGGATCGAGCCGCCGGTACGCGCCGAGGAGGGGTCCACCGCCAGCACGGCGACCTTGTGGCCGCGCTCGATCAGGGACATGCCGAGCGCGTCGATGGTGGTTGATTTGCCGACCCCGGGCGAGCCGGTGATGCCGACCCGCCCCGCTTTGCCGGTATCGGGCAGCAGCGCCTGCACCAGATCGCGCGCCGCGGCCTGGTGATCGGCGCGCCGGCTCTCGATCAGGGTGATCGCACGCGCCAGCGCTGCGCGGTGACCAGCGCGGAGATCGCGGGCAAGCTTGTCGATGTCGGGGGAAGAATCCGGCCGGGTCATGCCTTGGTTTACAACGGCTGCGCGGTGCAGGCGAGGGGATCGTTGCGGATGCGTTAGCGGGGCGAGGTGGCGGGCGAAGCCGCCTTGAGCCGCTGCCACAGCCAGACCAGCACCGGCCAGATCAGTGCGCCGATCGCCATGGCGGCGAGGATCGCGGAGATCGGCCGCTCGAAGAACGGCAACACGCTGCCATCGGATTTGATCAGCGAGGTAACGAAACTCTGTTCGATCATGGTGCCCATCACGATACCGAGCACCATCGCGGCGACCGGATAGCCATTTGCTTCCATGACGTAACCGATGATTCCGAACGCTGCGACGGTCACGACGCCGAACATGTTGTTGCCGATGGCGAACGAGCCGACCGCGCAGCACAGCATGATCACCGGCATGATGGAGGAGCGGGGCGCCCGCAATACGTGACTCGCCAGACGAATCATGATGATGCCAAGCGGAATCATGATGATGTTGGCAATGATGAACATGAGATAGATCGCATACATGCTCGACGCCTTCTCGGTGAACAGCGTCGGGCCGGGGTTCAATCCCTTCATGTAGAGCACGCCGATGGCGATGGCCGCGATGGTGTCGCCGGGAATGCCGAACAGCAGCGACGGCACCCAACCCGAGGCAATGCTGGCATTGTTGCTGGCGCCGGCTTCGACCAGGCCCTCGACATGCCCGGTTCCGAACTTCTCGGGTTCCTTCGAGAACCGCTTGGACATCGCGTAGCTGACCCAGGCGGCCATATCGGCGCCGGCGCCCGGCAGCACGCCGATGATGACGCCTATGATGTTCCCGCGGGTCATCTGCCAGTGATATTTTTTGGTGAGCTTCCACTGGCCCGCCATGATGCTTCCGAACTTGCGCTTCGGGATTGGCGGCGGTTCCGGCGTCAGCATCGCGCGCATGACCTGCGCGACCGCAAAGACGCCGACCAGTGCCGGGATCGGCTCGATGCCGCCGAACAGATCGGTGATGCCAAATGTGAACCGCGGCACGCCGCCGGGGTTTTCGATGCCGACGCAGGAGACGAGCAGGCCGATGAACATGCCCGCGATGGCCTTCACGGGCGAAGAGCGCGCGACCAGCGTCGCGCACATCAGGCCCAGGAATGCGAGCCAGAAATATTCGAAGGTCGAGAACGACAGCGCGATCTCGGCAAGCGGCGGCGCCAGGATCATCAGCGAGAGCGTGCCCGCGATACCGCCAATGGCGGAGAACCATACGCCGGCGCCGAGTGCCAGTTCGGCTTCGCCCTTGCGGGTCATTGCATAGGCTTCGTCCGCGTAGGCGGCCGAGGCGGGCGTGCCGGGAATGCGCAGCAGCGCGCCGGGGATGTCGCCGGAGAAGATCGCCATCGTAGACGCCGCCACGATGGTCGCAATCGCGGCGATCGGTGACAGATAGAACGTCACCGGGACCAGCAGGGCGGTCGCCATCGTCGCGGACAGGCCGGGCAGCGACCCGATGACGAGGCCGTAGACCGACGCCGCCAGCATCGCGATGATGACTTCCCAGGTGGAAATGAGCGCGAACGCTTCAATCAGGGTTTTAAGCATGGATCACCACGGCATCGATAACAGCCCGGCCGGGAGCGGCACGCGCAGCAGCTTGCTGAAAATCAGATGGATGCCCATCGGCGCCAGCACGGCGAGGGGGAGCGAAAGTTTCCAGCGGGCGCCGAGCGCGGTCGACGTCGCGTATACGATCAGCCCGGCCGTGATGATGAAGCCTAACCGGTCGGCTGCCACGACATAGAACAGCAGCAGCGCCGGCGGCAGCAGCGCGCGCAGGCCATACAGCTTGCCGGTCGGCGGCCGCACCTGGCCACCCTCGAGCGGAATAATCTCTTCTTCCTCTTCGAAGGTGTGGCCGATTCCGAACGTGATCGCGATTCCGCACAGCGCGAGACCCGACCCGATCACCAGCGGGAATATGTTGGGGCCGACCGGCTGGCCCGGCACCGGCGGCAGCAGCCAGCCGCCATAGGCGGCAGCCGCGCCGAGGCCAACGAGAAACAATCCCGTGACTTGATCGGGAAGACGCATGAAACGAGCCCCACGGGTTTCCGAGCAGTGAACCGGCGGACGATCAAGCCTTGGAAAGACCGGCCGCCTTCATTGCTTCGCCCATCTGGGCATCGCCCTTGTCCATGAAGCCAGCGAATTCGGTCGCATCGCCCCACACTGTTCCGAAGCCGCGATTGCTCATGAAGTCCTTGAACTCCTTGGAGTCGTAGACCTTCTTCAGCGAAGCCGTGAGTTTGGTCGCGACATCTGCCGGCAGGCCCTTCGGACCGGCAATGCCGCGCCACGCCCCGGTCGCATAATCGATGCCCATCGACTCCTTCAGCGTCGGCACATCAGGGAAAGACGGGTTGCGCTTGGGCGCCATGATGGCAAGGCTGCGCGCCTTGCCGGCCTCGATGATGGCGCGCGCTTCCGGCACCGAGCAGGTGGTGAGGTCGAGACCGCCGGCCGCGAGGTCCTGCATCGCCGGCGCGGCGCCGTTCGACGGTACCCAGGCCACCTGATTTGCCGGAAGTCCGAGCGCCTGCATCCAGCCGACCAGCGCCAGATGCCAGATGCCGCCCTGGCCGGTGCCAGAGGCCTTGAACTTGCCGACAGGCGCTGCCTTGATGGCGTCGGCGAGCTCTTTCACGGTCTTGTAGGGCGATGTGGAGGGCACCTGGATGCCGGGCGGGTCCTCGTTCATCAGGGCCAGCGGCGTGTAGCTCTTTGGCGCCAGTTCGGTGAGCCCCTGCCAGTGCATCATCGAGATTTCGACCGTGAGCATGCCGATGGTGTAGCCGTCGGGTTGTGCGGTCGCGATCGCGGAATGGCCGACCACGCCGGACCCGCCGGTCCGATTGACCACGTTGAAGGGCTGGCCGAGATCCTTCTCCAGCAGCGCCGCCACGATGCGCGCCGTCGCATCGGTGCCGCCGCCGGCGCCCCATGGCACGATCACGGTCACCGGCCGTGCCGGATAGGCCTGCGCCAACGCCGGCTTGAAACCAAAACCCGCGACGGCCGCAGCGGCAGCGGATGAAGCCGCAAATGCGCGGCGCGTAATTTTGGTCATGGTAATCCTCCCTGCGGCGTCCCTGACAGCGGGCGCTCTTTGTAATGCCGCATTCTAGGCGGCTTTGCGCTGCGCTCGCAAGGCGTTGCGCGATGAGGCGTTGCGCGATGATGCCGGATCACCGCCGGTGGACATCACGCCGCATCCGGAAATCGGGTGGCGGCGACGAGGGGGTTGGATAGGTATTCATGTGCGGCCCGTCATTGAGCCGCGATCGACGGCGGAGACAACCATGACGACAGCCTATTACAGCACCGTGCTGAACCATCCCCTGGAAACCGTGTGGGAGCTGATCCGCGACTTCAACAACTACCCGGCCTATATCGACGGCGTCACCGAAAGCATGATCGAGGACGACAGGGGCGGCGACGAAGTCGGCGCCGTCAGGCGGTTCTGTTACCTCGGCACCTGGATCAAGCAGCGGCTCGCGCACTCGCTCACCTATGCGGGCATTGAGCCGTTGCCGTTTCCGGCCGATCTGCTGCCGGACGCGCCGGCTCCGACGCGTTACGAGGGGACGATGCACCTGCTGCCGGTGGTCGAGGGCAACCGGACTTTCATCGAATGGAAGGTTCAGCTCGATACCGCGCCGCAGGATGCGGATCGCTGGCGGGCGTTGTTCCAGTCCTGGATTCCGGACTGGACGCATTCGCTGGAGAGGACATTGGCGGGCCATGCTGCGTGAAGAAGGGCGGCATGCAGGCCTGTCATCTCGCCATTGGACGCGCCTCGTCTATTTGCGGGATGCGTGAATACGACGTTCGACCGCCGATTTCAAAGGCGCCAAATGATTGGCGATAACGTCCCAGACGACTTCAGCCTTGGTCGTGTGATAGGCATGCCGCAACAAATTGCCGAAGTCGATCATTTTTCGCCAATCGATATCGGGCTCTTCTTGTTTGACCTTATCGGGAATCGTTCGTGACGCCTCGCAGACAATTTCCAGCAAGCGCTCTGCCAGGAGACGAGTCCGTCGATCGGACACAAATTGACCGAAGCTTACCCCTCGCATCAGGTCTTCAACTTCGGCGATGGCCTCCAGAATATCCCGCAGGCGATCTTCTACGGTCGGCGGCATTCAGAACACCTCGATCAAATCATCGGCAATCCGCTCGACGATGCGGGGTTTCAAGAGGTCGCGCATCGATATCTGTGCCCGGAGCCCCGTGGCTTCCTCGATCAAATGCAAGACCTTGAAGAAATCGAAGGCTGGCGCGTCTCCGCGGGCGGTCGTGTCGACAAGGATGTCGAGATCGCTGCCCGGACGCGCATCGCCGCGTGCCCGCGAGCCGAAAATGGCTAGCCGCGTGACGCCTTGCGCCTTTATTGCCGACTCGATTTCACGCAGCTTTGTGACAATCGCGTCCAGTGTAATGTCAGCAACATCACTCATGACCCGATATTAGCACAATCGCTGCGAATGTGCAGCTACTCCGCTGCCTCGCTATGCCCCAGCCTTGCATTGAGCTTGTGGATCAACTCCTCGGCGGCATCCGAGATCACCGTGCCCGGCGGGAATATCGCCTCCGCGCCGGCTTTGTAGAGCGCGTCGTAATCCTGCGGCGGCACCACGCCGCCGATAATAATCATAATGTCCTCGCGGCCCTGCTTCTTCAGCGCGGCCTTCAGCTCCGGCACCGCGGTGAGATGGGCGGCCGCCAGCGACGACACGCCGAGAATATGCACGTCGTTTTCCACGGCCTGCCGCGCCGCTTCGTCGGCGGTGGCAAACAGCGGCCCGATATCGACGTCGAAACCGACATCGGCAAAGGCGGACGCGATCACCTTCTGGCCGCGGTCGTGGCCGTCCTGGCCGATCTTGGCGACGAGAATACGCGGTCGGCGGCCCTCGGCATCCTCGAATGCATCGATCAGGGCCTGCACCTTTTCGACCCGGTTGGACATGGTGGACGCCTCCCGCTTGTAGACGCCGGTAATGGATTTGATTTCGGCGCGGTGACGTCCGAAGACCTTCTCCATCGCGTCCGAAATTTCGCCGACGGTGGCTTTGGCGCGCGCCGCATCGATCGCCAGCGCCAGCAGATTGCCATTGCCTTCGCCGGCGCTGCGCGTCAGCGCCGCCAAGGCCTGGTCGACGTCTTTCTGACTACGTTCGGCGCGCAGCCGCGACAGCTTGTCGATCTGCAGCCGCCGCACGGTGGAATTCTCTACCTTCAGCACGTCGATGGCGGCCTCATTGACCGGCTTGAACTTGTTGACGCCGATCACGGCCTGCCGTCCGGCATCGATCCGCGCCTGCGTCTTGGCAGAGGCTTCCTCGATCCGCAGCTTGGGCACGCCGGCCTCGATCGCCTTCGCCATGCCGCCGAGCGCCTCGACTTCCTGGATATGGCCCCAGGCTTTGGCGGCGAGATCGCGGGTCAGCCGTTCGACATAATAGGAACCGCCCCAGGGGTCGATGATGCGGTTGGTGCCGCTTTCCTGCTGCAGGAACAATTGCGTGTTGCGGGCGATGCGCGCCGAAAAATCGGTCGGCAGCGCCAAGGCCTCGTCCAGCGCATTGGTGTGCAGCGATTGGGTATGGCCCTGGGTGGCCGCCATCGCCTCGATCGTCGTGCGCATCACATTGTTGAAGACATCCTGCGCGGTCAGCGACCAGCCCGAGGTCTGGCAGTGCGTGCGCAGCGACAGCGAGCGCGGATCCTTCGGATTGAACTGCGTCAGCAGCTTGGCCCACAGCAGCCGTGCCGCGCGCATTTTTGCCACCTCCATGAAGAAGTTCATGCCGATGGCCCAGAAGAACGACAGTCGTGGTGCGAAGCGGTCGACGTCGAGGCCGGCCGCCAATCCGGCACGGAGATATTCGACGCCGTCGGCCAGCGTGTAGGCGAGCTCGAGATCCTGCGTCGCGCCGGCTTCCTGCATGTGATAGCCGGAAATCGAGATCGAATTGTACTTCGGCATTTTTTGCGAGGTGTAGGCGAAGATGTCGGAGATGATCCGCATCGAGGACGTCGGCGGATAGATATAGGTGTTGCGCACCATGAACTCTTTCAGAATGTCGTTCTGAATGGTGCCTGACAGTTTCTCCGGCGGCACGCCCTGTTCCTCGGCGGCGGCCACGAACAGCGCGAGGATCGGCAGCACCGCGCCGTTCATGGTCATCGACACGCTCATCTGGTCGAGCGGGATCCCTGAGAATAGCGTGCGCATGTCGTAGATGGAATCGATCGCGACGCCGGCCATGCCGACGTCACCGGTGACGCGCGGATGATCCGAGTCATAGCCGCGATGGGTGGCGAGATCGAACGCGACCGAAAGACCTTTTTGTCCGGCCGCGAGGTTGCGGCGGTAGAACGCATTGGAATCTTCAGCCGTCGAGAACCCGGCATATTGCCGGATGGTCCAGGGCTGGTTGACATACATGGTCGGGTAGGGGCCGCGCAGGAACGGCGCAACGCCCGGCCAGGTGTCGAGGAAGTCGATGCCTTCGAGATCAGCCTCGCTGTAGGCGGGGTTTACGAGGATGCCCTCAGGCGTCAGCCACTGCTCGGCGCCGCCGGCGGGCCCAGCTGGAGCGGTTTTTTCAAACGCGATATTCGCGAAATCAGGTATGCGGCTCATGGGTTACCAATATAGCACATGTGAAGCTCGGAAGGCGCTGCCCTAATCATGGTCCGGATGCTGGTGGCTGGTGATGCTGCCGAGCTTTTCCGGGCCGTAATTCTGCAGCGTGGTCTGGCTCGGCAGATTGGCGATGCCGACCACCCAGCCGAGCCGGGATTCGGTGCCATATTGCCGGGTCGGTATGATCTGATCCGGCCGATCGAATGTGCCGGTCATGATCTCGATCCGCGGTCCATCAACGAGGCGGTAGCTCAAGGGCGTGCCGCAATCGGCACAAAAATCCCGCATCGCGATGGAGGAGGATTTGAACGCGGCCGGTTTGCCGCGGGTCCAGGCAAAATCGGCGTGTTCGATATCCGCGAAGGAAGCGAACGGCGCGCCCGATGCCTTCTGGCACATCCGGCAATGACAGATGCTGATCTTGGCGGGCGGCGCCGACAGCGCAAAGCGCACTGCGCCGCATTGGCAGCCGCCGGTCAGAACGGATTTGTTGTCCGATGTCATGCTCACTCCATCCGTTTCCAGGCGTCTTGCAACATTGCCAGCGCATCGCCGCCGGCAAAGATGAAATCGCCGATTCCGGCCGCCCGAAGGGCGGTTTCCTGCTCGCCGGGCCGGCCTGCCAGATAGATATGCTTTGCACCGGCGGCTTGAAGGGCCTGTGCGGCGGCCTCGGCGTGCGCGGCATAGGCCTTGTCGGACGAACAAAGGCACGCCACGGCCGCGCCGGATGCCTTGAACGCGGCCGCAACTGCTGCCGGATCGGCAAAGCCCTGGGTATCGATCGCCTCGATACCGCCGGTCTCGAAGAAGCTTTTGGCAAAAGTGGCGCGCGCGGTGAAATCGGCGGCGGTGCCGAGATTGGCGAGAAAGATTTTTGGTCGTCCGCCAGCACTCTTGAGACGGGCGTCCGATTTATCGCGCAACGCCTCGAACGGCGCCGCCAGCCGCATCGGCGGCAGCGCGTCGAATTTGAATTTGGCCTCGCCATAGGGCGCGAGCGCAATTGGTTTTGCGTCCAGCACCGCAACCTCGGCCTCGTGCAGGTTCGGAAATTCGCTGGCGCCGGTCAGCACATCGCGCCGCCTGGCGATGTTGGTCTCGCGCACCGCCCGGGTTGCGGCGATCTTGCGCTGGATCAGGTTCTGCTCGAGCGCCGCAAACAGACCGCCGGCCTTTTCGATTTCCTGGAACAGCGACCATGCGGCTTCGCACAGCTGTCCGGTCAGCGTCTCGATGCCGCCGGAGCCGGCGGCGGGGTCAGACACTTTGGCGAGGTTGGATTCCTCCAGCAGCACCAGTTGGGTGTTGCGCGCGGCACGGCGGGCGAACGGATCGGGCAGTCCCAGCGCCAGCGTATGCGGCAATACCGTGATGGCGTTCGCGCCGCCGAGGCCGGCGGAGAAGGTCGCGATCGTCGCCCGCAGCATGTTCACATAGGGATCGCGCTGCGTCAGCATGCGCCAGGCGGTATCGGCGGCGACGAACAACGGTTTCGGCGTCAGCCCGCAGGCCTGTTCGACCCGCGCCCACAGCAGCCGAGCCGCGCGGAATTTCGCCATCGTCAGGAACTGGTCGGCATCGGCAGAAAGCCGCGCATAGACCATGCCTTGCGCGTCTTCGAGCGGGATGCCGGCGCCTTCGATCGCGCGCAGATAGGCGACGCTTGCGGCTAGCACGAATGCCAGCTCCTGGACTTCCGATCCGCCGGCATCGTGGATCACGCGCCCGTCGGCGGCCGCCAGCGGCCCCTTGAAGCCGAGCGCGGCGAGGCCCTTGATGGCGCTGGTCACCGCGGGCACGATCTCGGCCCAGCTATAGGGGCTGGATCCCCACACCGCGCCGGCCCCGAGTGGATCGAGACCGAAACGGATATCGCAGGCGGCGGGATCGAAACCCTTGCGCTGGATATATTCCGCGACATGGATCGCCGCCATCCGCGATTGCGGACCGATCTGGAGTTCGATCCCGATGCCGGCATCGAGATAGATACCGTCGAGGATCTGCGCGACGGCGTCCGCCGAAGGCTCCAGCCCGAAGCCATAGGCGCCATTGGCGCCGGCAAACACCAGCGTAAGCCCGGTCGCGCCGTTTTCGAGATCGTGCAGCGCCTGCGCGTTGGCCGCCTTGGCGTCGGGATGATCGGCGCGCTGCATGATCTGCCAGGGCGCAGCCGCGGGGCGGCCCGCGACCGGTACGGCGCCTTGCGCGCGCCGGTAGATCGGGTCGATCTTCAACCCATCGGATGTCTTGCCGACCAGTTTCTCGAACGGCGCGCCCTTCAGCACCCCGTCGACCAGCTTGCGCCAGTCTTCGTAATTCGCGGGGGCAAAATCCGCGGCAAATCTCAGTTCGTCAGTGGTCGTGGTCATCGAGAAAGTCGTTTCCTTGGCGAGTCTTTGGGGCGCCGCTTGATTTGGCCGGAAATTGCCACGGGGCGGCCGCCAAGCCAAACGGTTGTTTCGGCTTCCTGAGGGTTAATCGAGGTCGGGGAGTCGCAAAATACCGTCGGTCGAAACCGCGGCCAGTGCATCCCTGACGCTGCGTCCCGCAATGATACGGTCGGGCACAATCTCGGCGAGCGGCACTAGCACGAAGGCGCGTTCGAACAAGCGGGGGTGCGGCAGCGTCAGTTCCGGCTTGTCGATCCTGACGTCGTCATAGGCGATCAGGTCGAGGTCGAGGGAGCGCGGGCCCCAATGCTGCTCGGCGGCGCGGTCGCGGCCGAACTTCTTCTCGATCTTGTGTAGCGTGAACAGCAGCGCATGCGGATCGAGGCTGGTGTCGATTTCGATGCAGGCGTTGATGAAGGGCGCCTGCGCCTGGATGCCCCAGGGCGGTGTGGTGTAATCCGACGACCGCGCCAGCAAGGCCGCCTGCGTCATGCCGCAGATATTGGAGATCGCTTTGCGGAATATCGCGCGAACGTCGCCGACATTGCCGCCGAGCGCGATCAGCACGTCTGCCATGTCAGGGCGACTGCCTGGTGCGCGTCAGCACCACGCCGACGTCGTCGAAGATCGCCGCGATCGGCGCGTGCGGCTTGTGGACGGTGACCTCGACCGTGTCGATGCGCGGGAATGCCGCCAGGATGGCATCGGCCACGGCGCCGGCCGCGCGTTCCAGAAGCTTGTAGTTGGTGTTCTTGAAGGCCGCCGTCGCGGTGGCGACCACATTGGAATAGGACACGGTGTCGGCCAGCCGGTCGGTGCGCGAGGACTCCGACAGATCGACGGAAAGTTCGAGGTCGATCACGAAGCGCTGGCCGACTTCGGTCTCGTGTTCCATCACGCCATGGCGGGCATGGATGACGACGCCGGAGATGAAAATCGTATCGGTCATCTCTGCAGTTCCCCAATGGCGGCTGCGACCCGTAGTGCCTGAACGGTTTCCGCGACATCATGGGCGCGGATGATACGCGCGCCGCCCTTGGCCGCAATGAGATGGGCGGCAATCGAACCGCCGAGGCGCTGATGCGGTTC
This sequence comes from Bradyrhizobium sp., assembly GCA_013695565.1. Classification (GTDB taxonomy): domain Bacteria; phylum Pseudomonadota; class Alphaproteobacteria; order Rhizobiales; family Xanthobacteraceae; genus Bradyrhizobium. The sequence goes on along the minus strand of JACDAG010001012.1, from coordinate 712 downwards.
CGACGGTGTCACCACGCTGATGAAACGCTTGCGCGAGGCCCCGACCAGCAACGGCAGGCCGAAGGATTGCAGCTCATCGAGGCGTGCCAGCGTCGTCATGCTCTGTTCCGGCGTCTTTCCGAAGCCGATGCCGGGGTCGAGCACGATCTTGTCTGAGGAAATGCCGGCCTTCGCGGCGATGTCGAGCGAGTGGGCAAAGAAGGCAGCGATATCCTTCATGATGTCGATCGCGGGATCGGCGTTGTCGCGGTTGTGCATGATGATCACGGGCACCTCGCGCTCCCTGACCAGGCCGGCCATGCCGGGATCGCGCTGCAGCCCCCAGACATCGTTGGCGATGACGGCGCCATGGTCGAGCGCCCAAGCGACGACGGATGACTTCATGCTGTCGATCGAGACGGGAACCCCCAGCGAAACAACGTCCGGTAGTACCGGTTGCAACCGGCTCAACTCTTCTTCCGCCGAGATCGGTTCCGATCCGTAGGGCCGGGTCGATTCCGCGCCGATGTCGATGATGTAGGCGCCGTCGGCAACCATCCGGCGGGCTTGCGCCAGCGCGGTTTCGGGGACTGTGAATTGCCCGCCGTCGGAAAATGAATCGGGCGTCAGGTTCAGCACCCCCATCACCGCCGGATACGGCCGCGACGACAGCGCCGTCAGGTCAAAATGACCGGCCGGGCCGGCCGCAGCGGCGGCTCTGGACATGGTTGCG
>JACDAG010001009.1 GCA_013695565.1 Bradyrhizobium sp. | reverse complement strand
GGCCTCGCACCTGTTCAACCTGCTCGACGCCCGCGGCGTGATCTCGGTGACCGAGCGCGCAAGCTATATCGGCCGCGTCCGCGACCTGGCAAAAGCCTGCGGCGACGCCTGGATCCACACCGAAGCGGGCAGGGCGGCTTGATGCCTGATCTTTTGCTCGAACTGTTCTCCGAAGAAATCCCCGCACGCATGCAGGCGAAGGCGGCGGAAGATCTGCGCCGCATGGTGACCGACAAGCTGGTTGCCGAAGGCCTGGTCTATGAGGGCGCCAAGGCGTTCGTGACGCCGCGGCGGCTGGCGTTGACGGTGCACGGCATTCCGGCGCGGCAATCCGACCTGAAGACCGAACGCAAGGGTCCGAAAATCGGCGCGCCCGATGCGGCGGTGCAGGGCTTTTTGAAAGCGACGGGTTTGAAGTCGCTCGACGAAGCCACGATCCAACGCGACCCGAAGGGCGATTTCTATGTCGCGCTGATCGAGAAGCCCGGCCGCCCGACGCTCGACGTGCTGGCCGATATCCTGCCGGTGATCGTGCGCACCTTTCCGTGGCCGAAATCGATGCGCTGGGGCGAGCGTTCGGCCAAGCCGGGCGCGCTGACCTGGGTGCGGCCGCTGCATACCATCATCGCGACCTTCGGCATCGAGACCGAAGAGCCCGAGGTGGTGAAATTCGCGATCGACGGCATCGAGGCCGGCCAGACCACGTATGGCCACCGCTTCATGGCGCCGTCGGCGATCTCGGTTCGTCGCTTCGACGATTACGAAGCGAAGCTGAAGGCGGCAAAAGTCGTGCTCGACCCGCAGGCGCGCAAGGATATTATTTTGGCCGACGCCAAGCAGCTGGCGTTCGCGCAAGGCTTCGAGCTGGTCGAAGACCAGGTGCTGCTCGATGAAGTCGCGGGCCTCGTCGAATGGCCGGTCGTGCTGATGGGATCGTTCGACCAGGAATATTTGTCGATTCCGGGCGAGGTGATCCGCGCCACCATCCGCAACAACCAGAAATGTTTTGTCGTCAACGATCCCAAGACCGGACAGCTCACCAACAAATTCGTCCTCACCGCCAACATCGAGGCCAGCGACGGCGGCAAGGCGATCATCGCCGGCAACGAGCGCGTGATCCGTGCGCGGCTCAGCGACGCCAAGTTTTTCTACGAGACCGACCTGAAGACGAAGCTGGAAGACCGGTTGCCCAAATTCGAGCAGATCATTTTCCACGAGAAGCTGGGCACGCAGGGCGAACGCATCAAGCGGATCGAGCGGTTGGCAGCGGAAGTCGCGCCGCTAGTGGATGCCGATGTTGACAGGGCAAAGCGCGCCGCGCATCTGGCGAAGGCGGATTTGCTGACGGAAGTGGTCGGCGAATTTCCGGAACTGCAAGGCTTGATGGGAAAATACTATGCACTGACGCAGGGTGAGGATGCCGCTGTCGCTGCTGCGAGTGAAGAACATTATAAGCCCCAGGGCCCGGCTGATCGTGTGCCGGCTGATCCCGTGAGTGTTGCTGTTGCACTAGCGGACAAGATCGACACGCTGGTCGGCTTTTGGGCCATCGATGAAAAGCCGACAGGAAGCAAGGACCCGTATGCGCTGAGGCGTGCGGCGTTGGGTGTGATCAGGATTGTTCTCGAAAAGCGAAGCAAGATCAGCTTGCGGACGCTGGTCCAAACCCATTTTAGGGGCGGCTTTGACAAGGCGTACTTGGAGGTTGCTGATCAGATCGACCACCTTATGCTTTTCTTCGAGGATCGGCTGAAGGTACAGTTACGGGACCAGAAGGCGCGGCACGATCTTGTTGATGCGGTATTGAGCGCTGATTCTTTGGTTGGAGGCGGTTATCTTGTTTCGATCGTTGATCGCGTCGAGGCACTCGGCAAATTCCTCGATACCGACGACGGCAAGAACCTGCTCGCAGGAACAAAACGCGCCAGCAACATCCTCTCGATCGAGGAAAAGAAGGACAAGCGCGCTTTCGATGGCGCACCGGATACGACGCTCTACAAGCTCGACGAAGAGAAGGCGCTGGCCAAAGCGATCGATCAGGTCAAGAGCGAAGCCGGCAGTGCCGTTGCCAAGGAAGATTTCGCCGCCGCGATGAGCGCGATGGCCAAGCTGCGCCCGGCCGTGGACGCGTTCTTTGACAAGGTCAAGGTCAATGACGATGAACCAAACGTGCGCGAGAACAGACTGAAGCTCTTGAACGAAATCCGCGCGGCGACGCGCGCGGTGGCGGATTTTTCGAAGATCGAGGGCTGAGACGTGGATCGCAAGACGCTGGCCGCCTACGACCAGGATGCGGCGGCGTTCGCCAGGGATTGGCACGATCAGCCGGCGCCGGTCGACCTGCAGGAAGTCGTCGAGCGGTTTTTCGTGCGCGGCGGCAATTCAGCCGATATCGGCTGCGGCAGCGGCCGCGAGGTCGGCTGGCTCAATGCCAGCGGTTTCTCGGCCGTGGGTTTTGATGCCTCGGAAGGCCTGCTGGCGGAAGCGCGGCGGCGCTATCCCGGCCTGAAATTCACGCATGCCGAATTGCCCGACCTGAAAGGCATCGGCACCTTCGACAACGTGCTGTGCGAAACCGTCATCATGCATCTCGACGGCGCGCAGATCGCCGCCGCCGTCCGCCGCCTGCTCGGCATCGTCAAGCCGAGCGGCATTCTTTATCTGAGCTGGCGGATCACCGACAATGCCGATTTGCGGGATGCTCAGGGGCGTCTTTATGCGGCGTTCGACGCTGCGCTGGTGATGGCGGAACTGAAAACGACGGCGCTGTTGCTCGATGAAGAAGTCGTCAGCGCTTCGTCGGGGAAGAAAATCCATCGGCTCGTGGCGAAGAAACCGGGGCTCGAGATCAGGGAATAGCGTGCTGGCGTTGGGCACCGACGTCATCCTGAGAGGATGAGAATCATTCCTCCCCAGCATTTGCCAAGGCCGCTTTGCTGTGATTCGCTGGCATTGCGCGCGAAGCGGGGCTGACGATGGCTGACGAGCAATTGTTCGAAGGGTTACC
>JACDAG010000989.1 GCA_013695565.1 Bradyrhizobium sp. | reverse complement strand
GGCTGGGCGTTGCCGAAGGCGACGCCGCAGCCGATCGTCGACCGGCTGGCGGAACTGTGCGTGGCCGCCAACAGCGATCCGAAGGTGAAGGAAGTGCTCGCCACGTTCGTGCTGGAACCGGCGCTCGGCTTCAAGGAAAGCAATGCGCTGTATCAGCGCGAATTGCCGGTCTGGATCGAGAGCGGGCTGGCGCTCGGCCTGCCGCCCGCCTGACGGCGCGCTAGCTGCGCTTATTCCCGATCCGCCCGAGATGGGTAAAGGTAAACCCACTGGCATATTTCAGGCCGTAGCCCAGCGCGCGGTCGAAGCCGATATGGGCGAGCCAGATCATCGCGATCGACAGCACCAATGTCTCGGCCGTGGCAAAGCTCACGGTCATCAGCGCCATCGGCACCATATAGGTATGGGCGGCGTTGTAGAGCATGGCGCCGAAGCGCGGTCCGAAGAGATAGGCGATGAAGCTGAGGTCGGGCGCCAGGAACAGGGCGGCATAGACCCACCACGATCCGTCCCAGACCCAGTAGAGCAGCGTCATCCCCACAAAAAGCGCCAGGCCTTCCAGCCGAAGCATCGTTCGCAGGCCCCCGGTAACGGTCCCGGTGGGCTCGGCGGCAGCAGTATCCGTCATTGCATCCCCTAATGCAGAGCGTGCGGATATAGGTGCATTTCCGGGCGGTACCAGAGGGCCAGCGGGGGTGTTTCCGGTTCGGAAAAGGCCGTGTTAGAAGGCCTTCAAATCGGACCAAAGACGGGCGGGAGCAGATGAAAGATATCCTGGATACCCTCGAAGAACGGCGCGCCGGCGCCAAGCTCGGCGGCGGCGAAAAGCGCATCGAGGCGCAGCATGCCCGCGGCAAGCTGACCGCGCGGGAGCGCATCGAATTGCTGCTCGACAAGGGCTCGTTCGAGGAATTCGACATGTTCGTCGAGCACCGCTCAGTCGAATTCGGCATGGAAAAATCGAAAGTGCCGGGCGACGGCGTCGTCACCGGCTGGGGTACCGTGAACGGCCGCAAGACCTTCGTCTTCGCCAAGGATTTTACGGTGTTCGGCGGTTCGCTCTCGGAAACCCACGCGCAAAAGATCGTGAAGATCCAGGACATGGCGATGAAGGCGAGGGCGCCGATCATCGGGCTCTATGACGCCGGCGGCGCGCGCATCCAGGAGGGCGTCGCGGCGCTCGCCGGTTATTCCTACGTGTTCCGTCGCAACGTCATCGCCTCGGGCGTGATCCCGCAGGTCTCCGTCATCATGGGCCCTTGCGCCGGCGGCGACGTCTATTCGCCCGCCATGACCGACTTCATCTTCATGGTGAAGAATACGAGCTACATGTTCGTCACCGGGCCCGACGTGGTGAAGACCGTCACCAACGAAGTGGTCACGGCCGAAGAACTCGGCGGCGCCTCCGTGCACGCCACACGCTCTTCGATCGCGGACGGCGCGTTCGACAATGACGTCGAGACGCTGTTGCAGATGAGGCGGCTGATCGACTTCCTGCCTTCGAACAACACCGACGGCGTGCCGGAATGGCCGAGCTTCGACAATATCGAACGCCTCGATTTGTCGCTGGATACGCTGATCCCCGACAATCCGAACAAGCCCTACGACATGAAGGAACTGATCCTGAAGGTCGTAGACGAGGGCGATTTCTTCGAAATTTCGGAGACCTTCGCCAAGAACATCATCACCGGTTTTGGTCGCATCGCCGGCCGCACCGTCGGCTTCGTCGCCAACCAGCCGATGGTGCTGGCGGGGGTGCTCGACAGCGATGCTTCCCGGAAGGCCGCGCGCTTCGTCCGCTTCTGCGATGCTTTCAACATCCCGATCGTGACCTTTGTCGACGTGCCGGGCTTCCTGCCGGGCACCGCGCAAGAATATGGCGGCCTGATCAAGCACGGCGCCAAGCTGCTGTTCGCGTTCTCGCAGGCGACGGTGCCGCTGGTGACCGTCATCACGCGCAAGGCCTATGGCGGCGCGTTCGACGTGATGGCATCCAAGGAAATCGGCGCCGACTTGAACTACGCCTGGCCGACCGCCCAGATCGCCGTGATGGGCGCCAAGGGCGCAGTGGAAATCATCTTCCGCAGCGACATCGGCGACGCCGACAAGATCGCCGCGCGGACCAAGGAATACGAAGACCGCTTCCTGTCGCCCTTCATCGCCGCCGAGCGCGGCTACATCGACGACGTCATCATGCCGCATTCGACCCGCAAGCGCATCGCGCGGGCGCTGGCGATGTTGAAGGACAAGAAGGTCGAAATGCCGGCGAAGAAGCACGACAATTTGCCGTTGTGAGGCGCTTCGTAAGGTGGGTTAGCGGAGCGTAACCCACCTTCTTTCGTCTCCACATTGGCAATTGATGGGTATCGCTTCGCTCCACCCATCCTACGCGCTCAATCTTGAATCGAATGGCCGAAGAAGACGACCCCACCGACGAAATCTCACGGATCGAAGTGCGGCTCGAGGAGCTTGCCGAGGTCGCCGAGCGATGCCGGAAGTTTATTCTGGTTTCCAAGGCTACGATCGCCGGCGGCGTTGCACTGTTGCTCGTGGTGATGTTTGGCGTATTCGGATCCACCGCCGCCCTCGGATCGATCGCCATGATACTGGGCGGGATCGTGTCGCTGGGATCGAATGTCAGTACGTTGCGGCAGACCGAGGAGGCCATCGGTGCCGCCGAACTGCTCCGTTCGGATCTGATCAGCAGGATCGAGTTGCGGTTGGTCGTTGATGCGCCGATGAAACTGAGTTGACCTGCCTGATCGCACAGGCCGGCGCCACCGAAGTCGCCCAACGAAGCGGGGCGCTCTTGCGGGTTTGCCAAATTCCGCTCCAATGAAAAAGACCGCCCGAGGGCGGTCTTTTTGCATTCGTGGCCGTCAGGCCGCGAGGGCCGCCAGCTTCCTGCGGCGATAGACGCCGTAGCCGATGCCGGCGAACCCGAGCAGCATCATCGCCCAGGTCGAGGGCTCGGGGACGGCGGCCGCCAATTCGCCTTCGATTCTGGCCTCCGGCAATCCCAGAGATTGGCTTAATTCCCAAGCGCCAGTCGTGCCCGGAGAAGCAAATGCGACCAACCAATACGCCGTTCCCGGCGTTACGGTCCAATCAAGCGACGTGAGCAGTACCGGGCTGTTAACATCAAGTGAAAATCCCGCCGACAAAAGGTAAACTCCGGGGTGACCGCCGTCGTCTGTCATGAGAATAAGATTGAATCCGACAGCAGCGGTGGTGGGGGTTGAAATAAAGGCCTCGATTTCCGTGATTTTGTTTGAGCCAAGTGAATTGAATGGGACGCCAATGTTGAAGGGCCCGGCAGCGCTAAAGATGTAGCCGTGCGTGCCGTTGCCAATGAAAGGATCCGTGAGCGTGTTCAGCAGGGTTACTGCCGACACCGGGGCCATCGTCATCCAAAGGAACGCCAGCGTCCCGACGGCGAGCGCTCTCAATTGTGAGATGATCATTGTCATGACAATAATTTCCCGGCGCTGCGCTGCTGACATGGATGGGCAGCGAGTGACACCGGCTGTGACTTGCGGCGGTAAGCGATGAAGCCAATGCCGGCGAAGCCGAGCAGCATCATGGCCCAGGTCGAAGGCTCAGGGACGGTGGAAACCGTATCAAAGGAGACCGTTCCTTCGAAGTACAAGGCTGCATGGCCGCCGCTGGGCCCGCCAAAAATTCCATTGTTTGTGTTATTGAGGATGAAATGAAGTGTGTTGGTGCCCACAACAAAGGGCCCCGTGATCGGATCGAACGCAAGGGTGGCGTTGCCGTAGCGAAAATTGTATGCGGCATTGTCGCTGCCATCAGGCAGGAAGTAAAACGACCCCGACCCGGGCCCAAAAATGCCGGTCTCGCTCACGTTCGTGCCATTCAGTTGAAGCACGGCGCGATCGTCAGCCGCGAACAGCGAGGTATTGAGGACCGCGTTCGAAAAGCCCACCGGCAGTACAAACGTCGCATCTACCGTGTAGTAGGAGTTGGCGAAATCTCCAAAGTCCTGGCCAACGCTTACATTGAGCGTCGTGGCGGAAGCTGAGGCGAGACCAAGTCCAACGAACAGAAGCGCAAAAGCGCCCTTCAGTCCTGAAAATCCAAGCATAAAAGTTTCCATTTCTAGATGTCTATTACAATTTCTCTTCAGCGAGCGCGTGCAGCGAAAAGGCTAGAAGATGGATGTGACGCTAGCCAGCAGGTCGGGGCTTAAGCGTCGTTTGGTCGCTACGTCAAATGATGTACGGCAGGGCGGGTGGTTGCAGATTTTGGGACCGGCGATACACTGTCTTGATTACAGGGCGGCAAGTTAGTTTCGATTCCGCCATTTCGCCGCGGGCGCGGGGGGCTTGATGAACCAGGACGATTTGCTCGTCGTCATCGAGAAGATCTACGAGGCCGCGACCGATACGAGCCGGTGGCCGGTCGTCCTTCAGATCATCGCGGACGCGTTTGGAGCCGAGGATGCGTCGCTGAGCGCGGTCTCGCCGGTAGCTGTCCCCTGGTTGGTCGCGCCGCGCACCGATCCTTCGTTCCTGCAAAGCTACGGGCAGCATTATCACCCGTTGAACCTGTTCTGGGACCGGATGACGCGCGTGCCGGTTGGTACGGCGGTCACCGACCGCATGGTGCTTCGCCAGGAAACCCTTCGCGCCAGTCAATTCTACAACGAGTGGTCCCGACCGCAGAACTATCTATCGGTGATGGGGGCGACGTTGCTCGTCGAGGATCAATGGCGCTTCGACCCGGCAAGAATGGGTTCGGGCCGGAGCAGATGAAGCTCTACGATGCGCTTGCACCGCACCTCAAACGCGCAGTACAGCTCACGCATCGTCTGCAATCCGCAGAGCTCGATCGAGCCTATTCGCACGGTGCGCTCGACAGCGTCGACCGCGGCATGCTGATCGTCGACTCCCGGGCGCGCGTTCTGTTCGCAAACCAGGCGGCAAGGAAATCCTTCAACGCCGGCCTGAAACTGCTGGACGGGGTGCTGTGCGGCACCAGGCCGTCGGAAACCGCTAATCTGCATCTGGCGATCGTCGATCCCTTCAACAATGGCGGGCGCAACGAGATCGCGATTTCGCGCGGTGCGGATCGCGCGCCGCTGTCGTTGCTTGTGATCCCGCTGCGGCATCACATCGAATGGAGCGCGCGGCATGAGCAGGCGGCGATCGTCTTCGTCAGCGATCCCGAAGACGCCGCGGGCCAGCGGCATCAGGCATTGCAGCAGCAGTTTGGCCTGACGCGCGCCGAAGCGGCTCTGGTCGAGGAAATGCTGAAAGGCGGAGACATGCCGGAGGTCGCCGCCCGGATCGGAATAGCGCCGGCCACGGCGCGAACGCACCTGCATCGCATCTTCAGGAAGACGGGCACGACACGCCAGTCGGAGCTGGTGCATCTGGCGTTGTCGCCGGGTGAGGGCGTTCGACGAAACGGCGGCGCGCAGGGCGTTTGGAGTGAATAGGGTGGGTTGGCCCTCGTGGGATGGGCAAAAGCGCACTCGCGCCGTGCCCACCATCGGCATTGTCGGACAGAATGGTGGGCACGCTGCGCTTTGCCCACCCTACGATTCCGGCGATTGCGACTACTTCATCCCCATGCAGCTCGCATAGAACGTCGTCGTCGCCGGCCAGTCCGAGAACATGCCGCGGACGCCGACCTGCTTGGCCAGCACATCCAGCACCGTCAACGTGTCGCCGTCGCGGTCAACAGCCGGTTTGACGGACTTGTGATAGAAGGCGCCGCCATTGTGCAGCGGGCCGTCGCGCTCCAGCGACCAGCCGATCAGATCGAGGCCGGCGGCCTTTGCGGTCTTGGCGTATTCCGACGGCACGATTTCCTTCTTGTCGTTCAGCGTCAGCATGGTCCAGATCGGCGGCGCGAGGATTCGGACACCTGACGCCCTCAGCTCCGCCATCGAGGGCTTCCAGGTCTCGGGCTTATTGGGATCGAGGCCCTGTTTCTCGTAACGGTCCTCAAGATACACCGCCTGCGCGCCAAAGTCGGGCTCGGTCTTCACCCAGTACAGTATGTCGGCGAGATTGAAGCTCTGTGCGAACACGTCGCTCGCGGGAATGCCGGCAGCCTTGTAGGCGGCCAGCATTTGCGTGGCGTATTTTTCCTGGCTGTAGTCGCCGTCGAACGGCATCGGCACTTCCGGTGCCTTCAATTCCGGCGTGAATTTGGCGCCGAGGCTCTTGATCAGCGTGATGCTTTCGTCATGCGTCATGAGCGTGCCGGAATTGGCATAGAGATCGGTGCGCCAGCGCGGCGTGCCGTTCATGTAATCGGCCACACTGGTAGCATCCGCATTGAAGCCGTCCATCTTCGCCGTCAGTGTCTTGAACTCGGCCAGCGTGATGTCGCTGGTGCAGCATTTGGCGGAGGCCTTCTTGCCGGTGGCGGGATCGGCGGAGCTGAAACCTTGCGTGCATTTCGCGGCCAGCGCGGGCACCGACAGGATGTTGGTCGTGGTGTGCAGGTCGCATTGCGAGTGCCGGCAGACCAACTGGCGATCTTTGGT
>JACDAG010000981.1 GCA_013695565.1 Bradyrhizobium sp. | reverse complement strand
CCCTAGAAGCGAGCCGGGTGAGGCAGAAAAGAAAACTCTTTCCGGTCGCGATTGCAGCAGTTCAATTCTGCCGCAGTTCCGCCGGCAGACGATAAGTTCTGCCTTTCACGGCGTCGTGCGAACTTGTCAATTCGCGGTGAGAAGGGCGCCGTGTTCGCGCCCTACCCACGCTAAATCCCGGACGGCCCGCGCTTCGTTCCTACGATGGGAACGCCTATTACGGCGGCGTCGTCACGCGCGAGGTGCAGCTCCGCAACGGCGCGATTGCGCCGCGACATTATCGCAAGCGCTAGTTCGCGATGATCGCTAACCGACTTGTGCTTCGAACGCCCTCAGCGCCCGGAGCACGAGTTCGGGCGCTTCCTGCGCCACGCTGTGACCGACGCCATCGAACTTCATTTCGCTCGCGGCCGGCAGCAGTGCGATGGCGCGCAAGGCCATCTCCTTGTAGATCGACCAGGATTTTTCCGTGGTGGCCACGCGCACCGGGCACGTAACCTCCGATAGCCGTCCGAACGGATTGCCGCGCGCATCGCCGACGTAGACCTGCTCCATCGCCTCGAGGATCGGAAGCAGCACGGCCGATTCGATTTCGGGCGTGCAAAGCAGCCGCACCCGGCCATCGCTCTGCTGCGCGAAGCCGTGCCGGATGTAGGCCCGCAGCGAATTCTCCGTCCATTTTGCAAAGGCCGGCGCGGCGCGATAGCGCGTGAAGACAGCGTCCGCACTTTCGAACTCAGCCTGTCGGCGCAATGCGCCCTGCACGCCGCTCTTGCCGAAGTCGCTGAGGCCGGTCCCATCAGGTCGCGCCGCGTGCGGATCCATGATCGTGGGCTCCATCACGAACAGACGTGCAAAATGGTTGGGAAGCAGTTTGGCGGCCAGCAGCAGATCGGTCGCGCCGGCGCTGTGTCCGATGCCGTAGATATCGGTGAGATCAAGCGTCTCGATGACCCGGCAGAGATCCTCGGCGAAATCGAGGAAGTGATAGCAACCGGATTCGGGCTTGTGGCTGTCGCCATGGCCGCGACGGTCGAGCGCATAGACTGTGTAGTCAGCTGCGAGTTCGCGGGCGACATCGTCCCAGACTTCGGCGACGAAGCCGGTGCCGTGCAACAGAAGCGCAGGCGGCTTGCCTGACCCCTCCGCGCCCCATCGCGCCAGCGCGATGCGCGTGTCGGCGTCGCCGATCGAAATCCGCTGCGGGTTCGTCAAGCGCGGGCATCCCTTAAGATCATGACCGCGCCCTTTTCGGCGATCATCGCGGTCGGGGTATTGGTATTGCCTGAAGTGATCGTCGGCATGACAGAGGCATCGGCGACGCGCAGGCCGGCAATGCCGTGAAAGCGCAGGCGCTCGTCGACGACGGAGCTGGCATCGGACGCTGCCCCCATTTTTGCGGTGCCGACCGGATGGAAGATCGTGGTGCCGATATCGCCGGCGGCCTTTGCCAGCGAGGCATCGTCGTCGCCGACGGTGGGGCCGGGCAGATATTCCTGCGGCCTGAACGGCGCCAGCGCCTGCTGCTTCATCAGCCGCCGCGTGGTGCGGATGGCATCAGCCGCGACCTGGCGGTCGTCGTCGGTCGACAGATAATTCGGCGCGATCGCGGGCGCCTGATCGGCAATCGCGGAGCGCACGCGCACGGTGCCGCGCGAGGTCGGCTGCAGATTGCAGGCGCTGACCGTGATCGCGGGGAAGCGATGCAGGGGATCGCCGAATTTGTCGAGCGACAGCGGCTGCACGTGAAACTGGATGTTGGCGCGCTCGCGGGTCGCGTCGGAGCGCGTGAAGATGCCGAGCTGCGACGGAGCCATGGTCAGCGGGCCGCGGCGGCGGAAGGCATAGTCGAGCCCCATCAGGCCGCGCCGGAACAGATTGTAGTAGGTCTCGTTCAGGGTGCGGACGCCCTCGACCTTGTAGATCGCGCGCTGCTGCAGATGGTCCTGCAGGTTGCGCCCCACGCCCTGGCGATCGAGCGTGACGTCGATGCCGAGCGGCGACAGCCAGTCGGCAGGCCCAATGCCCGAACGGTGCAACACCTGCGTCGATCCGATCGCACCGGCGCAGAGAATGACTTCGCCCCTGGTGCGGGCTTCGACGATTTCGCTGCCCTGCATGAAACGCACGCCGACGGCGCGGCCGTTCTCGACTATCAGCCGGTCGACCAGCACGTTCTTTTCCAGCCGCAAATTTGGGCGGTTCAGCACCGGCTTGAGAAACCCCCGCGCGGAAGACCAGCGGCGGCCGCGCTTCTGGTTGACGTGGAAATAGCTGATGCCTTCATTGTCGCCGGTGTTGAAATCGGCAATGCGGCGGATGCCCATCTGTTCGGCGGCGTCGCCGACGGCGTCGAGCACTTCCCAAGACAGTCGCGGCGCCTCGATCCGCCAGCCGCCGCCGGCGCCATGACGTTCGCTGGCGCCGAGGAAATGATCCTCGAGTCGCAGGAAGTGCGGCAGCACGTCGTCATATCCCCAGCCGGTGAGGCCGAGCTGCCGCCAGTGATCATAATCGGCGGCCTGGCCTCGCATCGAGATCATGGCGTTGATCGCGGACGAGCCGCCGATCACCTTGCCGCGGGGATAGGCCAGCGCGCGGCCGTTGAGGCCCGCCTCCGGCTCGGTCTTGAACATCCAGTCGGAGCGGGGATTGCCGATCGCAAAGAGGTAGCCGACCGGGATGTGGAACCAGATCCAGTTGTCGTTGCCGCCGGCCTCCAGGATCAGCACGCGGTTTTTGGGATCGGCCGACAGCCGGTTGGCCATGATGCAGCCGGCGGTGCCCGCGCCGACGACGATATAGTCGAAATCACCTTCAAGCCTGCGCGGCATATTCCTCAGCTTCCACCCATCTACGTTCTCCGGGGCTTATTAGTCAGACACGGACGACCGGGACAAGCCCGGCCATGACGACGTGGGAGGGCTGCGGGGTGGATGGGGGCCCTGCAGCAGGGTGCTGGGTGGACCGTCACTTGCATGTTAGACAGCAGAAGAGCCCTCATCTCCAAGAGACCGATCATCTCCATGCCCATCGTCAACCGCGTCGCTGATCTGCAACCCGACATTCAGGCCTGGCGCCGGGATATCCATCAACACCCCGAGTTGCTGTACGAAGTGCACCGCACGGCGGCCCTGGTGGCGGATCGCTTGCGGGAATTCGGCTGCGATGAGGTGGTCACCGGTCTCGGGCGCACCGGCGTTGTCGGCGTCATCAGGGGTAACAGGCCCGCGGGCAAGGGGGACGTGAGGGTGATCGGGCTGCGCGCCGACATGGATGCGCTGCCGATCGAGGAGGCGACGGGTCTTCCTTACGCCTCCAAGAACCCGGGTCTGATGCACGCCTGCGGCCATGACGGCCACACCGCGATGCTGCTGGGGGCAGCGCGCTATCTCGCCGAGACGCGCAATTTCGCCGGCGAGGCGGTCGTGATCTTTCAGCCGGCGGAAGAAGGCGGCGCCGGTGCGGTCGCGATGATCAAGGACGGGCTGATGGACCGTTTCGGCATCGAGCAGGTCTACGGCATGCATAACGGCCCGGGTATTCCGGTGGGTAGCTTTGCCATACGCCCCGGTGCGATCATGGCCGGCGGCGATGCCGTCCACATCAGGATCGAGGGCCGCGGCGGCCATGCCGCGCGTCCGCACAAATGCATCGATTCCGTGCTGGTCGGCGCGCAGCTGATCAATGCGCTGCAGTCGATCGTCTCCCGCAGCGTCGATCCGCTGGAATCGGCGGTGATTTCGATCTGCCAATTTCACGCCGGCAATGCCCGCAACGTCATCCCGCAAACGGCCGAGCTGCAGGGCACCGTCCGCACCCTCGATGCCGAAGTGCGGAAACTGGTGGAAAGGCGGGTGCGCGAGGTCGTCGCGGGGGTGGCGCAGATGACGGGCGCGAAGATCGACCTGACCTACGACCGCGGCTACCCGGTGACGGTCAACCATGTCCCGCAAACCGATGTCGCGGTTCGGGCCGCCCGGGAAATCGCCGGCGACGCCAACGTTCAGGAGATGCCGCCGCTGATGGCCGGCGAAGATTTCGCCTTCATGCTGGAGCAACGGCCGGGGGCGCTGATCTTCTGCGGTAACGGCGACAGCGCCGGGCTCCATCACCCCGCCTACAATTTCAACGACGAGGCGCTGGTATTCGGCACCTCCTACTGGATCAAGCTGGTCGAGAACACGCTGGCCGCGTGAGGCCGTTCACGGGTATTTCAACGCCAGTGGCTTGACGGGCAGCAGCCAGGCGACCAACTCCATGGCAAGCCTGACCCAAGGCAGAATTGGAGCGTGCGCCATGGACATTATTACCTTGGTCGCTTTCGTTATTTCGATCTATCTTGCCGGTCTAATGGCCAAGCGTCGGGGACGCAGCTTCAGAAATTGGGGGTGGGTTGCCGCGTTTATCGGGCCGCTCGCGCTACCGCTGGTGTTGTTATTTCCGAACCTGCACCACAGCAACGGCGACCAGACCTAAGCGCCACAACGCGAACCGCGTTGCGACGGGCAAGCCCGGCCACAACCCCTTCGGCAAGTACCCGGGCGGATGGGACCTCTGCGGCAGAGTGTTGGGTGGAGCGCGTCTTGCATGCTAGACAGGCAAGCGTTCAAACCCGCCAAGCAGGGAATTCCCATGCCTATCATCAACCGCGTCGCCGATCTTCAACCCGATATTCAGGCCTGGCGCCGCGATATCCATCAACACCCGGAACTGCTGTACGACGTGCACCGCACGGCGGCGTTCGTGGCGGACCGGTTGCGGGAATTCGGCTGTGACGAGGTCGCGACCGGCCTCGGCCGTACCGGCGTCGTCGGCGTCATCAAGGGCAAGAAGCCGGCCGGCAAGGGCGACATCAAGGTGATCGGGCTGCGCGCCGACATGGATGCGCTGCCGATCGAGGAGGCAACCAACCTGCCTTATGCCTCCAAGATATCAGGCAAGATGCATGCCTGCGGCCATGACGGCCACACCGCGATGCTGCTGGGGGCCGCCCGCTATCTTGCCGAGACGCGCAATTTCGCCGGCGATGCGGTGGTGATCTTCCAGCCGGCCGAAGAGGGTGGCGCGGGCGCCGACGCGATGATCAAGGACGGGCTGATGGACCGGTTCGGCATCGAGCAGGTCTATGGCATGCATAATGGTCCAGGCATTCCGGTCGGCAGCTTCGCCATTCGCACTGGCCCGATCATGGCGGCGACCGATGAGCTCGACATCAAGATCACGGGGCTCGGCGGCCACGCGGCGCGGCCGCATATCTGCATCGATTCCGTGCTGGTCGGCGCACAGGTGATCACGGCGCTGCAGACGATCGTGTCGCGCAGTGTCGATCCGCTGGAGTCGGCCGTCATTTCGGTTTGCGAATTTCATGCCGGCAACGCGCGCAATGTGATCCCGCAAACCGCTGAATTACGCGGCACGATCCGTACCCTTACTCCGGAAGTTCGCATATTGGTCGAGAAGCGGGTGCGTGAGGTGGTCGCCGGTGTGGCGCAGATCACTGGCGCCAAGATCGATCTTACGTACAAGCGGGGTTATCCCGTCACGGTCAACCACGCCTCGCAGACCGATTTCGCCACCCGGATCGCCAAGGAAATCGCCGGCGAAGCCAATGTGCACGAGACCCCGCCGCTGATGGGCGCGGAGGATTTCTCCTACATGCTGGAGGCACGGCCGGGCGCGTTCATCTTCTGCGGCAATGGCGATACCGCGGGCTTGCATCATCCCGAATACAATTTCAACGACGACGCGATCGTCCACGGCACGTCGTACTGGATCAAGCTGGTAGAGAACGCGCTGCCGGCGTGAGGCCACGCCGTCATTGCCTGCGACAAACGCGAAGCGTTTGCGCAAGGGAGCCAACGGGTCGCGCGAATGCGCGCCCGATGAGAGGCTCCGCGGCGACTTGTCCGCCGTAGCTCAATGAGCGAAGGCGGGAGCAATCCATTCTTTCTTTTCGTGGCAAGATGGATTGCTTCACTACGCTATGACGACAAGGCAACGGCATCCGGGGATGACTGCGCTACGCCGGGGAGTGCCGCCTCGCGGCGGCGTCAGGGCTGCGCCGTCCAATCCGGTCGGAGCATGGACATCAGGCGCATCGATCGAAAAGTCCCATCGGGGTCCCGGTGCAGATCGCGAACGACGCCTTCCTCGGCAAATCCGGTTCTGAGGTAAGGTCCGATAGGCCCGATCATTGCCGATGAATACAAAGAGTTCGAGGCGATGCGCCGCCAGATACTCAAAACAGAATTGCATCACCGATCGCAGCAGCTTCGATCCAACCCCGCACCCGGCATGTTCAACCGCTATCCGTCGGAGCCGAACGCAATGGTTGGGGCTTCCCACGCCTTGCAGGATGGCAAACCCGGCGACCTCGGTTCCATCGCGCGCCACCAGGTATCTACATGACGGGTTTTCGATTTCAGTGGCATGTTGCCCGGCGTCCCATCGGCCGATCAGACGCGCATAACCTTCCATGCGCTCCACCCGCATGATGGCCGGGATGTCGGATCTGGTCGCGGCTTGAACCTGCATGGCGGCAGTTTGGCGTTGGCGCGCTTGCCGGGGCAATGCGCGAGGCGAGAGCAGTCGCGAGGACCGATTCAGGAATCGACTGCAGGACGGATTTCCCCAAGGGCGGGAGACAAGGGGGGAGACAAGGATGGGAGACAGGTCGCGCGCCGCACGGCTCCGGGGCTAGAGGAAAACCGCGCAGCGCGCTGACCCATGGGAACGTCTTGGCGTGAACAGGACGCCCCAAACCCCTTCCCAGAGAATGAGGTAGTATCAGAAATCAATTGAAGGTTGTACATCTATTTGTCATTTTTCGAGGGGGCGGTAACAGGAATTTGCGGTTCCACCCGAGCTGGTTCCGATTGGATCGGAACGGCTCCAGATTTTTGGTTTGACGCGTTTTCTTGACGCGAACCGGTGTCCACTTCGCTGGAAAACGCTATGGGATTCGGGAACTTCAGGCCGCGCGCGCCGATTTTCGCAGCAGCGCCGCGGCGATTTTGAGGTCGTCGACGAAGCGCTGATATTCCTGCGCCCTGGCGTCGGCATCGGGCAGCCGCAGCAGATAGGAGGGATGCACTGTGACGAGGGCCTTGGTGCCGTCCTCCAGATCGATCAGGCGGCCGCGGCTTTTGTTGATCGGCGTGATTTTGCCGAACACGCTTTGCGCTGCGGTAGCGCCCATTGCCACCACCAGGGCAGGTTTGATCGCGGCGCGTTCGCGCTCAAACCACGGCCGGCATGCCCTGATTTCGGAGGTGTTCGGCTTCTGGTGCAGACGGATTTTGCCGCGCGGCACAAATTTGAAATGCTTCACCGCGTTGGTGACGTAGACCTTGGCCCGGTCGATACCCGCCTCTTGCAGCGCACGATCCAGCATCTGGCCGGCCGGGCCGACGAACGGCTTGCCCGCCAGATCTTCCTTGTCGCCGGGCTGTTCGCCGACCAGCATGATTTCCGCGGTTTGCGGGCCTTCGCCGAACACGGTCTGGGTGGCGTCCTTCCAGAGCGGGCAGGCGCGGCAATCGGCGGCTTCTTCCCGCAGCGCTTCGATGTCGTCGGCAGCCTGTTTGCGTTTCATCGGCGGTTCCTGCCGCTTCTGCGATTTATGCGGTTCGGTCGCCGCTTGCGCGATCATCGCGCTGGCGGTGCGTTCGGCGCTTTCGATCAGAGGCCTAATCAACGAAGCCTCCGGCAGGTTCCGCCAATACCGCTTCGGCATTTCGGTCTGCATCGCCTTCACCATCAGCCGGGCCGGATTGAAGATGCTGGCGTAATAACGCCGCCAGGTTTCTTCCAGCCGATCCTCGGTCGGCGCCTCTGATTTGGCGACCCCTGGCGTGATCGAGACGGCATGGCCGTCCCAATGCGCGCAGACATCCGGCGTCAGGATCGACCAGGGCATATCCGCAAAGCGCCGAGCGAAGAACGGTGCTGACAGTTCAACGATATGATGTTCAGGCTCGAACCAGGCGACGAAATGCGACTTCTGCTCGCGGCCGATCTCGCGGAAGCGGACGAAGGCGTGCATCTTGTGCTCGTCGCGATGCACGGCCTTCGCCATCGCCGCGATTTCTGCCACATCCGGATCGGTCGCAATCAGCAGCAGGTCGTGGTTGCCGCGCAACCGCCACAGCAGGCGATAGAGCAGGGCAACGCGTTCGCCATTGCGATGCAGGATCGCAGTTTTCGCCAGCTCGAGGAATTTCGCGGATACATTGAAGCCGCCGCCCTGTGGAGTCTCAAGTGGCAGAGCGGTGGGTTCGAACAGCTCAGGCACGTCGCCTTGCACACGCCACGTCACATCGGCCGGGCTCACGTCATTCAGCACCAGCATTCGTGCCGCTTTGCGCCAGCCGTCAAAATCAGTTTCGCTGTCGAGGGTGATGTGGTGCATGTCTCTCTCCTCCTCGTCATTGCGAGCGAAGCGAAGCAATCCATTTCTCCGCACGGGGGTAGATGGATTGCTTCCTCGCTCCGCTCCTCGCAATGACGCCGGTACTCAAAACCCAAATCCCAATTGCGTCGCCTTCGGCCTGAAGCGTTCCGCCAGCCGCGTTCCGTCGAGCAAATGCGGCGAGGGCCGGTGATCGCTGAGAACGATGAACGGCAGCGCCTTCTTCCCCGGGATGTGCAGCCGGGCGAGGTCAGACGCGCGAATGGAAGTGACGCGGCGCGTGGCGATGATGCGGTCGACGGCCTTGCGGCCGAAG
>JACDAG010000965.1 GCA_013695565.1 Bradyrhizobium sp. | reverse complement strand
GGAAGGCAATGATCAGGGTAGGAACAGCGCGGCGGAGAGCAGGCTCCGCTATCAACAGCCTATGATAGGCCGGTTTCGCGATCGATTGCGCCAATCCCTTGATCGAATCGGATTGGACGCACGCGTTCGCCGCATGCGCACGCGCCATGCCGTAGACCCCCACCGAATATCTTATTTTCACGCCGGTTCGGAACAGCCCCAAATCACTTTCCGAATCACATCGATTTGAATCCGTTTTTTTCGGGCTGTCGAGAGTCAACGATTCGTTAATGCAAAATAAATCTTGTCCAACGGCGAATCGGGACTGCCAAAATGAGTCTGAAACAGGAACGCGTCCGTAGTACTACGCTCATGGCTACACGTGCGGCGGTTCGGCGTGGCTGATGACGCGCTTGATGCTGGGGAAGGCGCGGCGCAGCGCGCGCTCGATCTCGTCGACATTCTCGTGCACCTTGATGACGCTCATCGAGGGCGCGGCGCGGCAATGGAAATTAACGATTTCGCCGGCGTCGGTGTCGCGCACCCGCACATTATGGATGTCATGGATCGCGCCGTTGGCGGCAAAGCCCGCCAGCGCCGCCTTGATGACTTCCACCCGTTCGGGTGAGGCGTCGGTGCCGTGCGGCAATTCCGGTTCCAGCGGCTCGATATGGGTGTCGACCTCAACGTCCTCGCCAAAGTCCTCGCGGATGCTGCGCTCGAGTTCATGGGCGATGTCGTGTGCGGCGGTCAGCGCCATGTCGCCGTCGACCTCGAGGTCGATCGAGACCGTCAGCTTGCCGCCGAGATCGTGCACCGTGACGTGGTGGACGGCGAGGCCGGAATTGCGCGCGATCACCATGATGCGCTCGCGCACGCTCTCATTGTCGCGCGCGACCGGCACCGCGGTAAATGTCAGATCGGCATCGCCGAGCGCCTGGCTGACCGCCTCCTGCGCGGTCCGCTTGATCGCCTCGACGCGGTCGATCGGGGTGGTGCGCGGCACGTTGGCGATGGCGTCGATGAAATGCGTCGGCCCGACCATGCGCACGCGCAGGCGCTCGACGCCGACCACGCCGGGCACGGCGCGGATTGCGGCGATGGCTTTTTCCGCCGCCCCCGCCGGCGCGCGGTCGAGCAGGGTTTCGATGGTGGATCGTCCGAGCCGCAATCCCAGCACCGAGATCATCACGGCGACCGCGATCGCGGCGACGGCGTCGCCCCATGCATAGCCGAACCCCGTCAGCACCAGGCCGATGATGACGGCGATCGAACCCAGTACGTCGGAGGCAAAATGCAGCGCGTCGGCGGCCAGCGCCTGGCTTTTGGTATCACGCGCGGTGCGATGCAGCGCGCGCGCCCGCCAGAAATTCACGGCGATGTCGATCACCAGCACCACGAAGGGGATCGCCGAGAGCGTCGGCGGCGCGGCGCCTTCGCGCAGGCGGCTCCAGGATTCCACCAGGATGCCGCCGGCCAAGACATAGAGCAGCGCAATGACGAACAGCGCCGACAGGCTCTCGAACTTGCCATGACCGTAATGATGTTCCTCATCAGCCGGCTGGTCGGAAACCCGCACCACCAGCCAGGTGATGATGGTCGCGACCACGTCGACCGAGGAGTGCAGGGCTTCCGAGATCAGCGCCAGACTGCCGATCGCAATCCCGACCACGAATTTCGCCGCGGCCATGCCGGCACTGGCAAAAATCGAGATCGCGGCGACGTTGGTCTTGAGGCTGGTGGTGTGGGCGTGGGTGGTTTTCATGACCGGCGGTTTAGCAGGGCGTCCGTCAACATCAAGCGGCGATCCACAACCCTAGTCGCAACTGGTTTGCAGAAGCAGGTTTGTTGCGAATAGTTCCGATTTGAGGGAGGGGAGGTTGTTGCGAGCGAAGCGAAGCAATCCAGCCGTCCGCACGCGAGGTGACAATGGATTGCTTCGCTGCGCTCGCAATGACGACGATAGAGTGGCCCCACACAATGCTGTCATCCCCCGCGAAAGCGGGGGATCCAGTACGCCGCGGCTTGTCGATTCAATCATCTACGTCCCTGGAATACTGGGTCACCCGCTTTCGCGGGTGATGACAGCTGAATATGTGTTCGCATTCCCGCGACGCATGGCGCCCGAGCTTTTGAAAATCTCACCCTCAGGAAGAAGAGGGCGCAGGGAATGCCGGATGCGCGCTGCACCCGCGGTCTCGTGTGCGACGTGCACAAAGGAAAGTGCACACGAGCATACAGGTTCAGCGGAGAACATCCGACATTCCCTGCGCAATGGCTTTACGGCATATAACGTGATCTCCCCGGAGAACGGCTCTTTTGCCTCCGTTGCGCCCTGAAAGCTGTTGCCTCCAGGTGCATAGACGCCAGCAACGCGACGTCAGGACCACACGACTTCGCCGTACGCATCATGCGCTTTCGTCTTGCGCACTCCGCGTCCACCGCGACCCGTCCCTCGTTCGTGACGATGGCCAACGCCCCTCTTGGTGGGACGGGATGGCGGAGATGTAGCGGTGATTTGGGGTGGGCGTCAAGGATAATTTCTGAAAAGCGGAAATGAGCTGAAAGCTGCGACGGCGCCGCTTCAGGCTTTTCATGGAGGGCAATGTCCTGGCCCTGGTGCGGTTCTACGGCGAGAATAGCCAATTCGACGCGCCGGGGCCCGGCTTCTTGTCGAATCCCCGCCGTCCAGGAGGTCCAGCCGGGTCGGCCGGCACCCGCGTCGTCCTTGACTTGGGTCGATGCGATGAGAGCTAATGGGAGCATACTTTCTGGGTCCCCTGAATGTTTATCGAAAAGCGTTTGATTGTTCCATTGTCCCTGCTCCTGCTCATTGTAGGTTTCGTGGCATTGTTGGCTGTCGTGGGCATGACGGTTCGGCTTGGTGACCGGGCCAACGAGCATTTCGACGAGGTCATCAGCACGCGGGATGTCAGGGTTTCGGCTGTTGAAATACGCAGCGCCGTTCAGTCGGCCGAATCGAGCCAGCGAGGATTACTGCTAACGGGCAACGAAATCTATCTCTCGCCGTATGATGCCGCGAAAGCGACTGCAAACAGGCAACTCGATAATCTGAAGCGAATTCTTGGGGGCGATGCTCAATTCAAGGCCGTCCTTCAGCGCCTCACTGTCTCGCTTCAGGAGAAATTCCAGGAGATGGACCGCACGATCGCGTTGAAAGGCGAGCGAGAGGACATCGAAGCGCTCGCCATCATCAACACCAATCGCGGCAAGGCGCTCATGGATGAAGTCAATCTGTTCGTGTCGGGCATCGTTCGCTCGACGGATAATCGATTGACCCTTGGTGTTGCCGAGCAGCGGGCAAACGCGACCAATCTGCGATGGGCGTCGGTCGCGGCGGCCGTGCTGATCATTCTCGTCGTTAGTGCCGTCGCCGCCACATTGCTGACGTACACCAGGGAGCTGACGCAAGCACAAGCCAAGGTCACGGCCCTGAATCTTTCGCTGGAGGAAAGGGTGCGCGCGCGTACTGCGGCGCTCGCCAGGGCCAATGCCGAGATTAAGCAATTTGCCCATCTGCTTTCGCACGATATGCGGGCGCCGCTGATAAGTATCCTCGGCTTCACCAGTGAGCTCGAGGAAGGCGTTCAGGGCCTGCAGAAGTTTGTCGATGGTTCCGGCCTGGCGCCTGAAGATCCGAATTATCAAAAGGCGAAACTAACGGCGTCGCACGATATGCCGGAGGCCGTCGGGTACATTCGAAGATCAGCTGCGAAGCTGGATAATTTGCTAGGCGCGGTTCTAAAGATTTCTCGTGAAGGCGGGCGGGTATTGAATGCGGAGGTCATCGATCTGCGGGAACTCGTATCCTTCGAGTGCTGCGGCCATTCAACATCAGCTATCCGAGGCCGCCGGCGAAATCGCGGTCGACCTCGATGTTTCTGCCATCACGTCGGACAAGCTTTCGCTGGGTCAGGTGATAGGTAACCTGCTGGACAATGCGGTAAAGTATCGTGCGCCGGAACGGCCTTTGCGGATTGCGGTCCGCAGTTCGGCATTGCCGAATGACCGGATCGCAATCGAGATCGCGGACAATGGTCGGGGCATCGCACCGGGCGACATGGGCAGAATTTTCGAGATTTTCCGTCGGGTCGGCAAAGTCGATCAGCCAGGCGAGGGAGTAGGTCTGGCCTATGTGCGTACCCTCGTTGGAAATCTCGGTGGCGAAATCTCGGCAACCTCCGAACTGGACGAGGGTACGATTTTTCGTGTCGTCCTGCCGCGTGAATTTAAATCTCAATTTGCTATGGCTGTGTGACGGTGATGGATCATAAATTACGACAATGGAATTGCATCGGCTTGATCGTTTCCGCCGCCTTGCTGGTGGCGAGCGACGGGCGGGGGCAGGAGGGGCCAGGCGGCATTACCGTGCCGCGTGTCTTCCCGCCATTCGATCGAAATGCCGCGGTCTGCAGCCCGCCCCCTTCATTGAGCAAAACCTTGGCGTTTGCGCAGGACAACGAGCGCGAATTTATCCAGGGGGTCGGGCGGGGGCTGTCGATGGCTGCGAAGGATCGCGGCTTGTCGTATTCGAAGTCCGTCGCGCAGAATGACGGTACCAAAATGATCGAACAGGTTGAAGGATTTCGATCGTCGAAAACCGGTGCACTGGTCGTCGCGCCGGTCGATCCCGCAACGTTGGCGCCGGCCCTCCGCAGGATGATCTGGCAAGGTGCATATGTCGGTGCGGTCGTTCCGCCGCCCGCGACGTCGCTGCTCAACGCGCCGCAGTACCTCACAGGCAAGGTGTTGGGTGATGCAGCCGCGGCGTACATTCGCGATAAATTGAAAGGGAAGGCGAACGTGGTGCTGTTGACCCACGACAGCCTTCAATTCCTCGCGCCCCGGTTTGTCGCCATGCGCGACTCTCTAAAGGACATGCCCCGCGTGGCCGTCGTTGCCGACATCTCGCCTGTCACCGTCAACAAGGAAGGCGGGTTTGCGATGATGCAAACGATACTGCTGGCTCATCCGGACATCGATGTAGTCCTTGGGGCAGATACCGTTGTGCTGGGCGCCCTGGCGGCCGTCCGTGAGGCTGGGAAGATCCGTACCGATCAGTTCTTTGGCGGTATCGACGGGGAGCCGGAGGCAGTCGATGAAATCAAGAAGGGCGGTCCTTACAAGGTAAGCATTAGCCTGGCGTCATCTGTCTTTGGTTACGCCATGGGTCAACATGGTGCGGATTGGCTCGAGGGCAAAAGCATTCCACAGGCGATGGATATCCTTCCGAGCCCGCTGACGCTTGGCAACATTGCCCGGTACGAGAATGATCTGGCGAACCCGGGAGCGGTATAC
>JACDAG010000893.1 GCA_013695565.1 Bradyrhizobium sp. | reverse complement strand
GCTCAGCGTCGTCGATGGTCCGTTCGTGGAGGCCAAGGAGGTGATCGGCGGTTACGCCATCTCCGAACTGCGCAGCAAGGAAGAGGCGGTGGCGCTGGCCAGGGAATTCATGCAGCTCCACCTCGATCACATGCCGGGCTGGGAAGGAACCTGCGAAGTGCGCGCGTTCTTCGACGGTGCACCGGGCGAGTGCTCCTGATCAGCACTGTCGGTCGTTATCCCGGCCGCTGATTTCCAATGTCGGTGGCTTGCCTTCATAAGGAGTTCTTCAGATGCGTTTCATGTATATCGTTACCCCCGTCCACGCGACGCCGCCGACGCCCGAACTGATGGCGGCTGTGCACAAGCTCGCCGAACGCGAGATCAAGGCCGGCCGCATGATCAACAGCGGCGCGCTGCAGCCGCGCACCCTGGGGGCGCAGGTGCGGATATCAGATGGCAAGCTTGGTGTCGTCGACGGTCCGTTCGTCGAGGCCAAGGAAGTGATCGGCGGCTATGCGATCTTCGAGCTCCGGGACAAGCAGGAAGCGATCGAGAAGGCGGTCGAGTTCATGCAGGTCCATCGCGACTATATGCCGGGCTGGGAAGGCACCTGCGAGGTTCGCGCCTTCATGACGGCGGATTTTGAGGCGGCCTGCATGGTCGATGCGCACGCTGCCTCCTGAGGCGCACACCACGCAGCAAAGTCGGCGGCGATGACGGCCGCTGACATCCATCGCACCATTGTCGCGATCTGGCGTATCGAGCAGCCGCGGCTGCTCACCAGCCTGTCGCGGATGCTGCGCGACGTGCCGCTGGCCGAGGGCCTGACCCAGGAAGCGCTGCTGGCGGCGATTGAGCATTGGCCCGCGAGCGGCATTCCCGAAAAGCCCGGCGCCTGGTTGATGGCGATCGCCAAGCGGCGGGCGCTGGATCAGCTGCGCCGCCGCCAGATGCTCGCCCGCAAGCACGACATCGTGGCGCGGGACATGGAGCAGGAACAGCAGGCCATGCCCGATCTGGACTCAGCCCTCGAGACGATATCGGCGACGAATTATTGCGGCTGATCTTTACGGCGTGCCATCCGCTGCTGTCGCGCGAAGCTCGTGCCGCATTGGCGCTGCGGATGATCTGCGGCCTGACCACGGACGAGATCGCGCGTGCCTTCTTGCTGCCGGAGGCGACGATCGCCCAACGAATCGTGCGGGCGAAGCGGACGCTGTCGGAATCCGGGCTCGCCTACGAGACCCCGCGCGGCGAAGCGCTTTCCGAACGGCTCGCCTCGGTGCTCGAGGTCGTCTATCTCATCTTCAACGAGGGCTATACCGCCGCGCGCGGCGATGAGTGGCTGCGGCCGCAGCTCTGTAACGATGCGCTGCGGATGGGCCGCGTGCTGACCTCGATCGCGCCGCAGGAATCCGAGGCCCACGGCCTGCTGGCGCTGATGGAGCTAAACGGCTCGCGCACCGCCGCCCGCACGGATCAAGCCGGCGACCCCATCCTGCTGATGGACCAGAATCGCGGGCTGTGGGACCAGCTCCAGATTCGCCGCGGCATGCTGGCCCTGGCGCGATCACAAGAACTCGGCGGTGCCGGCGGCTTTTACGCGTTGCAGGCGGCGATCATCGCCTGTCACGCCCAGGCAGGCACGTCCAGTGAGACGCCATGGCGACGCATTTCAGAACTCTACGCCGAACTGGCGGCGGTGGTGCGCTCGCCGATCATCGAGCTCAACCGGGCAGTTGCGGTCGGGATGGCGGAGGGGCCGGCGGCGGCGCTGGTGATCGTGGACCGTTTGGCCGACGAGCCCGTGCTGAAGACGTATCATCTGCTGCCGAGCGTTCGCGGCGATCTCCTGCACAAACTCGGGCGCTTTGCGGAAGCGCGTGCGGCGTTCGAGACGGCGGCCAGCCTTGCCGGCAATACGCGCGAGCAGGAATTTTTGAAACGGCGCGCCGCCGAAGCAGGCAGCCGCGCGCTGGCTTGAGCTTAGATGAAGCGGAACTGCGAGCGTTCGCGCTTCGCGAGTTTCGGAATCGCCTGGCCGACGATGATGTTCTTGAAGTGCGGGGTTTGCTGGTGGTCAGCGAAGGCTGCCTCACCCGCAAACACCTCGTAGAAGAAGTATTTTCGCGGCTCTGCCAGATTCTGGTGGATCTGGAATTCCTTGACGCCGGGTTCGCGCTGCGCCTGCGGCAGAAAATCCTTCAGTAGGCTTGCAACCGCGGCTTCCTCGCCCGGATTGACCTCCCAGAACGCGGTCACGACCAGGCTTTGATTGGCGGTGTCTGTTGCTGCCATGTTGTTCTCCTGTGAAAAGTCAGCGCCGGTTCCGGCGACTGACGATCATCATCGCAAAGTTCTCGACAAGAATGCTTCGACGGTAGTCGAATTGTACTATCCGCGACGAATAAGGAACCAGCACGAGGATGCGTGCGTTGATTCCGCGATCCTTTCACTCGGCATGGAACAAACGCATGGCGAAAAAGACCGTGCTCGCGATCGGTATCGAGCTTTCCCTCGTGGACCTCAGCGGCTTCCCGGGGCTGACGCCGGACCTGGTGCGGAATTTCATCGAGGGGCAAATCGAAAGGTTGCGCGCACTCGGCTACGACGCGGAGAGTTGCTTGATCAATCTCGGCGAAACCGCCGAGGCCGTGACCGTTGCCGCGTTCACATCAAGACATCTGGATTGTGTCGTGATCGGCGCCGGCCTGCGCGAGCCGGCGGAGCGATTGCTGCTGTTCGAGAGGATCATCAATCTCGTTCTGATCCACGTGCCGCATGTGCGGATCTGCTTCAACACCACGCCGGCGGATACGGCGGAGGCGGTGCAGCACTGGATCAAGCCGTGAGGCATGGGTTTGGGGCATCATTGTTCCGGCCCGGCCCGCTCGCCAAGCAACGCCATTGCCGTTGCTCTATAGCGTTTTCCAGCGAAGTGGATCCGGTTCGCGCTAAGAAAACGCGTCAAAACAAGGAATCTAGAGCCCCGTTTCGATTCAATCGAAACGGAAAAGGCTCTAGAACAGCCGCATCCCCTTCAAACTCGAATGCCCGTTCTTGCCGACGATGATGTGGTCGTGCACGGAGATGCCGAGCGGGGCGGCGATATCGACGATCGCCTTGGTCATCTGGATGTCGGCTTGCGAAGGCGTCGGATCGCCGGAGGGGTGGTTGTGGACCAGGATCAGCGCGGTCGCCGATAATTCCAGCGCGCGCTTAATCACTTCGCGCGGATAGACCGGGGTGTGGTCGACGGTGCCGGTCTGCTGCACTTCGTCGGCGATCAGCTGGTTGCGCTTGTCGAGGAACAGCAGCCGGAACTGTTCTTTATCGGCAAACGCCATGCTGCTGCGGCAATAGCCGATCACGTCGTTCCAGGACGACAGCGCAATACTCCGTTTGATCTCGCCCTTGGCGATGCGGCCGGCGGCGGCCGCGATCAGCTTGAGCTGGTTGATCGAGGCATCCTTGATCCCGTCGACTTCACGCAAGCGCGCTTCCGGCGCGTGAACGACTTCGGCAAACGAGCCGAATTTCTTCAGCAGCAATTTGGCCAGCGGCTTGGTGTCGCGGCGGGGCAATGCGGGGAACAGCGCCATTTCCAGCAGCTCGTAATCGCTGAGCGCGTCCGGCCCGGCGGTGTAAAAGCGCTCGCGCAGCCGCTCGCGATGACCGTGATAATGCGGCGTCTCGGCGGGCTCGGCGTTGGGATCGCTGTTCTTGGCGGGCATCGGCATCGAGCATGCCGTGCCGGCCAGTTTTTGCAATCGGGAATTGCGGGGGAGGGGTGCCTGAACGCCGGGAAATCAGCGGGCTTGGGCTTCCGTCCGCCCGAGGATTTCCGCGACCTGATGCAGGTCGGAGGCCACCAGCGTACAAAGCGCCGAGATTTCCGCCGTCGGCGTCACGACATCCGGCACCATGATCACCATGGCACCGGCCGCGTGCGCCGCCCGCACACCGTTGAAGGAGTCTTCGAGGATCAGGCAATCGCGGGGTTCGAACCCCAGCGTCGATATCGCTTTCAGATGGACGTCCGGATGCGGCTTGCCGCGCGCCACATCGTCCCGCGCGGCAACGGCGCGGAAGAAGTGTTCGACACGGCAGTGCTTCAGATGGTGCAACGCTTCCACCCGCATCATCGAGGTGCCGGCCGCGATCGGCATATCCATTCGCGCCAGCGCTTGCAGCAATGGCATGGCGCCGGCCTTCAGGGGGACGCCGGCGTTCAGGATCGGGCCGAGTCGCGCAGAGAGGGCGGTCATATAGGCGGGAAGCGGAAACGCTTCGGCATGGTCGGCGCGAAGCTGAGCTTCCAGCTCGGTGCCGAGCAGCCCGACCAGCGACAGCACGTAGTCCTTTGAAACGACATGTCCGACGTCGCGGCCGGCCTCGACCATGGCGCTGACATAAGCGGGAATGGTGTCGATCAACAGGCCGTCCATATCGAAGACGACGGCCTTGGGCTTGCGCGGCAGGGGTATGCGCCGGTCCAACTACGCCGAAACCAGCGGCTTCTCGTCGTTGCGCTGCGACAGCGTGAAGATTTCGACGCCGGTCGCGGTCACGCCGACCGAATGTTCGAACTGTGCCGAGAGCGAACGGTCGCGCGTGACAGCGGTCCAGCCGTCGGACAGGATCTTCACATGCGGCTTGCCGAGATTGATCATCGGCTCGATGGTGAAGAACATGCCGGGCTTCAGCGCGACGCCCTCGCCGGGACGGCCGATATGGATGATGTTCGGCTCGTCATGGAACATGCGTCCCAGGCCATGGCCGCAGAAATCGCGCACCACGCTCATGCCCTGCGGCTCGACGTAGCTCTGGATGGCGTGGCCGATATCGCCGGTGGTGGCGCCGGGCTTCACCGCGGCGATGCCGCGCATCATCGCTTCATAGGTGATCTCGATCAGCCGCTCCGCCTTGCGGGCGATCGGGCCGATCACATACATGCGGCTGGAATCGCCGTACCAGCCCTCGACGATGAAGGTGACGTCGATATTGACGATGTCGCCTTCCTTCAGCGCGCGATCGCCGGGCATGCCGTGGCAGACCACGTGGTTGATCGAGGTGCAGGTCGAATAGCGGTAGCCGCGGTACATCAGCGTCGCCGGATAGGCGCCGTTGCCAAAGGCGAAGTCGCGGACGAACTCGTCGATCCGCGAGGTCGGGATGCCCTCTTTGACGATGTCGGTGAGCTCGTCGAGGCATTTGGCGACCAGCGCGCCTGCCTTGCGCATGCCGGCGAACCCGCTCTGCCCATGCAGTTTGATCTGGCCGGTTTTTCGCAAGGAGGTGTCTGTTGCTTCGATATAGCTCATGGGAGGATCATGCTTCGGGATGGTTAACGGCTAATTTGCGGTCTAATTTAGTGATCGGAGCGGTCAGCGGCAAGCGGAGGTTGGGGCGCTGGAGGCGTTCAAAAGGCTTGATTTCAGCTCGAAACCTCCACGACGGATTCCACCGGCAGCGCGCCGCCGCGGACCCGGATTTCGCGCACCGGATAGGGAACCCGGATGCCCTCGCGCTTGAAGGCTTCCCACAGCGACAGCATCACGTCGCTCTTCACACCGTCCATGCCGTCGGGGTCGGCGATCCAGAAGGTCAGCGAGAATTTCATCCCGGCTTCGGCGAATTCGGTCAGGAGGCAGTTCGGCGGCTTGTTCTTGATGGCGCGGGGG
>JACDAG010000851.1 GCA_013695565.1 Bradyrhizobium sp. | reverse complement strand
CATCATGACCGACGACCTGGTGATGGGGGCGATCTACCAGAACAACGTCTGCACGGCAGTGGTTGAAGCGCTCAATGCCGGTGTCGATCTGCTGCTGGTCGCGTTCGATGGCGCGCAATTCTATCGGATCTTTGCCTGCGCCAAGCATACGTCGTCCCAGGCGAAACTCGATCCAGCGACGCTGCGCGACAGCGAGGCGCGGCTGCGGCGGGCATTCCCACCGGATTGAGGGCCGCGTCATTCGCCGCCTCTGTGCTGGAAGGTGAGGGGATTGCCGTGTAACATCGCCCGACGACGCGCCGGCCGCCATTGATCTCATCATGGTGAGCCGGAAAAGACGTCAATGGGGTGGTGCAATGCAGTTCGGAATCTTCGATCAAAATGACCACGGGCCATATCCGCTCAGCGAACAATATGAAAACCGGCTGCAACTGATCGAGTTCTACGATCAGGCCGGATTTCGTACCTACCACATGAGCGAGCATCATCCGACGCCGCTCAATATGACACCATCACCCAGCGTGTTCCTGGCTGCGGTGGCGCAGCGCACCAAACGTCTACGCCTCGGTGCGCTGGTCTACGTATTACCGGCGCACCATCCGCTGCGGCTGGCCGAAGAAATCTGCATGCTGGATCATTTGAGCCAGGGCCGGATCGATGTCGGGATCGGCCGCGGCGCGTCGCCGCACGAACTGCATTATTTCGGCGTCGATCCGGATCAGGCGCAGGCGATGTATGTGGAGGCCTACACCGTCATCATGCAGGCGTTGACGCAGGCCGAGGTGAATTTTCGAGGCAAACACTATCAGTTCGAGAACGTGCCGATCGAGATGAAGCCGGCGCAGCTTCCGCACCCGCCGCTATGGTACGCGGTCCCGGTGCCCGAGGGCGCGGTCTGGCCGGCACAGAACAAGATCAATATCGTATGCGGCGGGCCATTGCTGCGGGTACGCGAGATCACCGACCGTTATCGCGCCGAATGGGCAATGGCAGGGAATTCGCCGTATCAGTTGCCTCTGCTTGGAATAAACCGCTTTGTGGTTGCCGCCGATAGTGACAGGGAGGCCATGGAACTCGGTCGCCGAGCGTGGCCGGATTTTTACACCAGCTTCATGAAGCTCTGGAAAAAACACGGTACGCAACCGCGTTTCGCCCGATTGCCGGAGGAGTTCGAGGCGATGGTGCAGAATGGCGGCGCGATTGCGGGATCGCCAGGCACGATCCGGGGGCAGGTGAGACGGATGATCGAGGAGGCGGGTACAAATTACTTCATCAGCCAGTTTTCGTTCGGCAACCTCACCCAGCAGGAGGTATTGCATTCCGCCGGAATCTTCGCGCGCGAGATGTTGCCTGCGTCGCGGGAGCGCGTGGCGCAGGCCGTCTAGGGGATCGGGGCATGATCATTCGCATCATCGCGTCAAACCGTTCGATCGAGCGGCGCTGATCTTCATCGTGCGCTGAGCGCGGGCCGATAGTCCTGCCGTGTCGACCATGAGACATAATAGGCAACGGCCGCCATGATCGCGATCCCGGCGATGCTGACCAGAATATGCATTGTGAGCAAATTCGGTCCCGTGATCAGGACGAAATGTCCGGCAAAGGAAAGAAACACGCCGGCACAAAAAACCGGTAGCCATTCCTCTCCGCATTTGATGACCGGCTGCAGGACCGGCCATTGAAACCCTCGCCAGTCTCGCGGGGTCACGAGCGGGAAGAGGAAGGCCAGAGTGAGGAAATGGAGTACCCTGTATGGCGCCAGATTTTCCTTTTCGTTGGGAAGGAAAAAATTGAGCACGGGATCGGGAATGATCCAGGCCAGTTGCGGCAGGTTCCATGCCAGCGTCGCGACCAGCGCGAACAAGAGATAGAGTAAGGCCGCGATGCGCAGGATCGAGATATTCTGCAGTGAACGGATTGAACGCATTTGCTTCGCGCCAGCCAAGGCAAGCCACGCGCCGAGCACAAACAGCAACTGCCAGGAGAATGGATTGAAGTACCAGCGCCCGTCCGGAAACGAGGACAGGTTCCAATCGAATTCACGGGCGGCGACGTAGAGCGCGATCGATCCGGCCGCCGTCAGGTTCGGCCGGCGCAGCATCCCGAACAATACGATGGGGAAGAACGCCATCAGGACGATGAAAAGTTGCAAGACGTCGAGGTTGAGCGGCTTGGCCTGAAGCAGCAAGCCGTAAATCAGTGTCCGGATCGTATGGCCGAGGATTCCGGCGACATTGAATTCGTGGATGATCTCCGGTGCCGCGGATTTTCTCGCGACAAATCCGATCAGGTCGATATAGATCACGAACAGGACGACATAGGCGGCATACAATTGCCATACGCGCCTGAAAATGCGGGTGGCGCCCACCACGAAACCGCGCTCCAGCATCATTTTTCCATAGAGGATCGCGGCGGTATAGCCGCCGGCAAATACGAACAGGTCGGTCGCGCCGCTGAATCCAAAATTCCGCAAGGTCAACGCGCTGACGGCGTTATGCGGTACGTGATCCAGAAACAGAAACCAGGCCGCGATACCAAGCAGTAAACTGAGCCGGGGATCACCGTCGCGTGCGGCGATCTCAGTCTTCATTGACGAAATCATAGAGTATGAGAACTTTGCAGCCGAAAGGAATCGAATCGCTTGTGTAGCGCGATTGTCCGCGTCGTCCGAGTAGACTCTGCGTGAAGAATAATTAAGGAAACTTCCGGCGATTAAATCCGGTTAATGATCACGTTGTTTTGACAGTCGGACTGGTTTGCGCGGGTTCACACGGTCTCGTGTTTTCGCAGGTCGCGAAGGTGATCAAACTGGTTGGCCTGCAGATCGGCAGCGACGCCGATGTCGGGCAGGGCGGCTTCGGTCGGCGGTGATGTCCTCGACGGAGGAATCGACGATTTCATGGATGAAGCTGATGTTCTTGTATTCGCCCGTCACGATCCGGGAGATGACCTCGCGCCGGGTGATTTCGGGATCGACGATGGCTTCCCGGCCGCGCCGACCGTAATCGATCATTACGACGAAATATTGCATATGTGGCGATCTGCCTGACATCCCGGGAGATAGACGGGCAGTATTTCCGAAAGTCAGAAAAAAGTCAAGGGATGATTCGGTAAAGCCGAATTCAAGCAGATGCGACCGTCCGTCCGGGCAACCGCAAGACCGAATCACATCATGCCATTATCTGCCGGGGGCGCTCCCTATTTCCCCCGGCGCTCCCCCGCTATTTGGCCTTTGCCGCCTTGCGCGTCTTTGCCGCCTTGTTGCGCAAGCGTTCGATCTGGCCCCGCGGCAGGGTCAGGCAGATCTCGCCGATCCATTCCAGCTTTACCCCATTGATCGGCTTGGCGTTGAAACTCTTGAGATTGACCAGGGTCGGCGATTTGCCCCGCTCGATCGTCTTCAAATAGCGCTCGCCGGTCTTCAGGCGCACGGCGGCCTCTTCGCCGTAAAAGCTCGACAGCGGATGGCGCTGCTCGCTGAAAACCACAATAACGTCGCCGTTTTCATATTTCGGCAGCATGGAATCGCCTGCCACTTCAAAGGCGATGGTCTCTTCGGCAATCGCGAAGGGCAGCTCAATCTCGCCGAGACCTTCAGCCGGCACCTGTTCATGCTCCGGCTCGATCGATGCGCCGGCGCCGACGCGCCCCATGATCGGCACCGTATTCAGCTTAAGATACTCCATGATCGGGGCAATCTCGGACGCCTTGATCAGGCGGATCCCCGACAGGATCTCCGAAACCGCCCCCGCGCGGACGCCCATGGCGTCTGCCAGGCCGCCCTTGCTCTTGCCCGTCCTCTCCAGTCCCCGTTCGATCAACTTGACGTCCAGCATGGCTCTTCCTTTCCAAATTTCGGGAACCATAGCAGTTCCGTATATCCGAAATCAAGCTTGACTTTTGCTTCGGAATATCGGAAATATATCGAGGCGTCGGGAAGCGTCGAAACAGCAAGGATCAACAATGGAGCCATCAAACTGGGCGCCCGAGCACTCGGACGCGCTGCGGGACCTGCTTGCCCGGCGCTTGCCCTTTTCCAGGATCGCGGCGGTTATCAACAGGAGATTCAACACCGCTTATTCACGCAATGCCGCTCTGGGCCGTGCCATGCGGATGGGGCTGGTCGGACCCGATCGACCGGGGTTGCCCCCATGCGTGCCACCGCGCCTGAACCGGCTGGGCGAAGTTTATCCGGTTAAGCCAACATCGCCCGGGTTTTATGGGCCGTTGCCATCGTTCAAAGTGAAGGAACCGGTCAAGTTGCGCTGTGTCGAGCTCGACCCGCGGCACCTGTCCCTGATCGAACTGGAGCGTGGCGACTGCCGGTACCCCTACGGCGGTGATGTAGAGGGCGAAGCCATCACCTTCTGCGGTCATCCGCGTCACCAGGGTTCGAGCTACTGCACGCCCCATTTTCATTTGAGTCGCGGCCCCGGCACCCTGTCGGAACGTACAGCGTGCGACGTCTTGCTGAGGATGGCTGACGTATGAGGGTAGCTCCACGTTCATGTCCATCAGGCTGAAGGTGCTGCCGCACGCAGAGATTTCGGGCGTGTCGGACGATTAAGCCCGCGGGCACAATTCAATATCCCATCGACTTCGAGAGGAGAGCATCCGCTATGCCAAGAGCCAAACGAAACAAGCCGTATGATCCGGCAAAGGCCCATGACCGGAGATCCCGGGACTTGTTGCGCAACGCAGAAGTCGCCACCGTCGAGGTCGACGATCCGCTGGCGCTCGAGCCGGGCGAGAAGATCGTTGTCCTGCGTTCAATCCGCAACGACCCGCTTGGCCGCCTGCATTCGCGCCGCCAGATCGACGAGGCGCAGTATCAGGGCGGGCGAGCCTTTCAAAACGACTGGGAGAGGGCGGAGCGCGGCCCACGTGCGGTCGATCCGACCCGGGAATATGTCGATGGCGGTCAGATGCGCGAGCCAATCACCGAGGGGCAGCGCAAGGCGGTGCTGCGGCTCAACCGCGCCGTGCGCGAACTCGGTGCCGACGGTTCGGCGCTGGTACATGACGTCCTGGTCCGTGGCTTGACCATGGAGCAGATCGGTCAGCGGCGCGGATTGCGCACCCAGCGCTGGAGCGACTATTTCGCGCGCCGGTTCCAGGAATGCCTCGACCGGCTGGCATTGATCTACGGGTTCGCGACGGCCCATCCCGTGCCGGTCAAAGACCTCCCGCGCTGAAGCGCGGGGGGGATTGTCAGTCCCTGAGAAATCGTTGTGATCCCGAATCGGCCGCGGCAGTCCCGGTCGCTTCTATTCCAACCCTGCACGGCGGAATCCTTCGAGATAATGCTCGCGGTCGGCGTCGAGTTTCCAGGGTAACTGGGTCGCAATCCAGGCGAGGGAGATATTGGGTTGCGTCCTCCGCAGTTCGTCGAGCGCTGTCCTGGCGACGTCGATCTTCCCGGCCATGCCGGCAGCCACCGTCAGCACCCGGTAGGCGCCGGACAGATCGCCACGTTGGCGGGTCGCTTCGCGTGCCAGCGCGATCGCTTCACAATAGTTCCGCCCGACGAACTGGGCGTAGGCGGCGACGCCGTAATAGATTGCGGAAGAGGGATCACGCGGGCTCTGGCGGATGGCGCGCTGAGCGGCGGCATGGGAATCCTGCCAGCGCCCGCTGTAAGAAAGAGCCAATGCGTAGTAACCCTGCACCAGCGAAAAATTGGGGTTGAGCTGCAACGCCAGTTCGAATTCGGCGAGCGCGTTTTCGAGCCGGCGCGTGGAGAAATAGACGCTGCCGAGCGCGGTATGCGCCCACGCGTCCTCGCCGTCGGCCGCGATGGCCAAGTGCGGCGCGTTCGGCGACGGGGGCTGCGGTCGCAATATCCGTCCAGCCCAGATGCACGCCGAACATCTGGTTGGTCGCGGAAAGCGATAACGCCTGGCCGTAGTTCGGATCGATCGCGATCGCCTGCTCCAGAAGGGTTTGGGCCGCAGCGCTATCGTTACGCGTTACACGCCAATGATGCGACAGCGCCCGCATCACCAGGTCCCACGCGTCCATGCTATTGGGCGGTTTGCGCCGGCTGCGAAAATTTTCGGCGGCATAGATCTGCGGCTCGATCGCGGTGACGATGGCGTCGGTGATCTCATCCTGCACGGCGAAAACGTCGACGAGGTCGCGGTCATAATGCTCTGCCCAGATGTGGCTGCCGGTCGCCGTGTCGTTGAGTTGCGCGGTGATGCGAACGCGATCGCCGCTCTTGCGCACGCTGCCTTCGACGACGTAGCGCACCCCCAGTTCGGCGGCGACCTGCTTCAGGTGCACCGCCTTGCCCTTGTAGGTGAACGACGAGTTGCGGGCGATCACGAAGAACCAGCGCAATTTCGACAGTGCAGTGATGATGTCCTCGGTGATTCCGTCGGAAAAATACTCCTGCTCCAGGTCGCCGCTCATATTGTCGAAGGGGGGCACGGCAATCGCGGGCCGGTCCGGCAGTGCCAATGGCCGGGGCGCTGGTTCGGCAGCAGCTTCCGCGGGTGTCGCGGTCAGATGAGCGCCGTTTAGCTGCTCGCTCACGGCACCCACGAAACGAACGCCTTTCCTCGGTATCGTACGGATCAGCCGTTGCGCATTGCCGTTGTCGCCGACCGCGTTGCGCGCAGCGTTGATGCGGCTGTCGAGCGTCGAATCCGATACGATCCGGCCGCCCCACACCATGGCAATGAGGTCATCCCTGCTGACGACATGGTCGCGATGCTTCAACAGATGGAGCAGCAGGTCGAATACCTGCGGCTGCATCGCAACCAGTTCGCCGTCGCGGCGCAGTTCGCGAAGGTTGGTGTCGAGCGCGCAATTGTCGAAGTCAAATCTCACGTGCGTCGCGTCTTTTCTAAAGAAACAATCAAGTCCATCTCATGGAGAGATCAAGCGTCAGGCAAAGTCTTGTCGTCGCGTTTCAGTCATTCTGCAAAAACCGAAGTCGCGAACCTATTGCCCTCAACGGAGTTACCTCATGTCCGACGCCCGAGCCATAGGCTCAGCCATGCCGACAAATCGAATGCTTAGATTCACTGCATTTCTGTTCGGCGCTGTGGCCTACTTCACATTTCTCTTCACGATTTTGTATGCGATCGGTTTCGTATCGGACCTGGTGGTGCCGAAAGCGATCGATACCGGCGCGAAATCGTCCGTTTTTGAAGCGCTGGCCGTCAATCTCGCATTGATGTCGTTGTTTGCCGTCCAGCACAGCGTGATGGCGCGCAAGGGCTTTAAACAATGGTGGACGCAATTTATTCCGAAGTCGATCGAGCGTAGCACCTATGTGCTGTTCGCAAGCCTGACATTGCTCCTGCTGTTCTGGCAATGGCGGCCGATGCCGACCGTCGTCTGGCATATCGAGGAGCCAGAAATGGCCGCGACGGTCGCGATATTGTCATTTGTCGGCTGGGTGATCGTCTTCACCAGCACATTCCTGATCAATCATTTTGAATTGTTCGGACTGCATCAGGTCGCCAACAACCTGACCGGCCGGCAGATGCCGGCGCCGACCTTTCGGACGCCGTTATTCTACAATTTCGTGCGGCATCCGATCTATCTCGGTTTCACCATCGCGTTCTGGGCTGCACCGACCATGAGCGTTGGACATCTCTTGTTCGCGGCGGTGACCACTGCCTACATCTTCGTCGGCATCCTGCTCGAAGAGCGCGACCTCATCGACATGTTTGGCGATGAATACCGCCGTTACAAGCAGCGGGTATCGATGCTGCTCCCGTGGCGGAAACTGATCTGATCCCCCTCAATTGTCTGAAAGGAAGCATAGTTATGAAGCATACGGGAAATTGCTTTTGTGGTGCGGTCGAGGTGCAGGTCACCGGTTTGCCCGAAGGCATGGGTTACTGCCATTGCAGTTCGTGCCGGTCGTGGTCCGGCGGGCCGGTCAATGCCTTTACGCTCTGGAAGCCGGAGGCGGTCGAGATTACATCGGGCAAGCAACACGTCGCGACGTTCGAGAAGACGCCGATGAGCCAGCGCAAATATTGCGCGAAGTGCGGCGGACATCTGATGACGAACCATCCGACGCTGGGACTCGTCGATGTCTTCGCCGCGACACTCCCGACGCTTACCTTCACGCCCGGCGTTCACGTCAACTATTCCGAAACCGTGCTGCCGATGCGCGACGGCCTGCCCAAGCTGAGGGATTTTCCCGCAGAGTTGGGTGGATCGGGCGAAGCGGTCCCAGAGTAAGAAAACGGGTTCTGGATAGCAGCAACGCTGCGACAACACGGTTCGTTGCGTGAGTGTTTGAAGAAATGCCGCCGCTCGATTCCTGGTTGATCCCGGGTCGGGCGGCCTTCTTTTGGGCGAGAGCTATGTCAGAGGCAGGTCCCGCCCTGCAAAATCGGGGTTTGGCGTTGGCTGCGGGCTTCCGGTAAAAGGCCTTGAAGCATCTTTCCCGGCGGCCGCCGTCTGTTCCGCCAGGCAAAATAGACGAGGAAATGCCGGATATGACCGCCAGACCGCAATTGCCGGAGCGAACCCCGCGCGCCAAAGGCGAACCGACTGCCCTCGATAATCTGCTGGTCGTCGATTTCACCCGTGTTGTCGCCGGTCCCGCCTGTACGCAGACGTTGGCTGACTTTGGCGCCGAGGTGATCAAGATCGAAAATCCGGACGGCGGCGACGATAGCCGGCACTATGAACACGCGGAAATCGGCGGCGAGAGCGCGGCCTTTATCAGCCTCAATCGCAACAAGCGCGGCATTGCGCTTGATTTCACCAATCCGGCGGCGCTGGAGGTGGCGCGTGAACTGATCGCGAAGGCCGACGTCGTTGTGGAGAATTTTTCCGGCGGCATCATGAAGAAATACGGCCTCGACTATGCCTCGGTCGCCCCGACCAATCCACGCCTCGTCTATTGCTCGATTTCGGCTTATGGCCGCAAGGGGGAGTTCGCGCTGCGCCCGGGATTCGATCCGATCACGCAGGCGGAAAGCGGCTTCATGTCGCTGAACGGCTTTGCCGATGGGGAGCCGGTGCGGACCGGTCCGCCGATCGTCGACCTGGCGACGGGAATGTCGGCATGCAATGCGATTCTGCTGGCGCTGATCGCGCGCGACCGGCTCGGTCGCGGACAGCAGGTCGAAGTGGCGTTGATCGACACTGCGGTGGCGATGACGGCTTTCTACGGCATGGCCTATCTGATCAGCGGCGCGAACCCGGGCCGCTTTGGAAATTCGCCAAACGGGTCGCCGACGGTCGGGATATATCAGGCCTCCGATGGTCCGTTCTATATGGCGTGCGCCAACGACCGGTTGTATCGGCGCCTGGTGACCGACGTGCTGGCACGGCCCGACCTCGTCACCGATCCTGAGTTCGCACAGCGGAAAAATCGATCGGCCAACAAGGAAAAGCTGCGCGCCATCATTGCCGACGTTTTTGCCAGCGACCGGCTTGAGAACTGGATGGCCAAGATGAAGAAGGCCAGCATACCGGTTGGCCATCTGCGCACCGTCGAAGAAGGGTTCAACGCGCCGGAAGTGCTTGGTCGCGGTCGCCTTAGCCACATCCCGCATCCGACCGCGGGCTCAGTGCCCAACATCGAAACGCCGCTCCATATGAGCCTCACGCCCTCGATCGATCCGGTCGCCGCGCCACTGCTCGGCGAGCATACCAAGGATGTACTGCGCAAGACGCTTGGCTATGACGACCGCCGTATCGCGGCGTTGGCCGAGGCGGGGGCTTTCGGAAAGACCGGCAATACCGGCTGATTGTCGGGAGTCGCGGGCCAGTTTGCGCGCGCGGTCAATCCGTCTCAGTTCGATCACCACAGCACGCGCCGGACCTGATCCTCTCGGACCGTCCCGGCGGATACAGGTCAATTCTGCGAAACCGTGCGTGAAAGCGACCAAATCGGGCCGTTTGGCGGCTCAGTTTGGCTTGCTGCGCAAGTTGTTCCTTGGCATAGTTTCAACCTTCTCGGGTTCCGCCCGGTCGATTTCCAGGCGAGCCATTCGAAGTATCAAGGTTGCTGTCGTCAGGCCGAGCCGTTCGGCTTCCTGCGCAGCGGTATCGACTTTCTGGGCCAAGCCCTCACGTTTACCTGGATATGCCATTCCTGTTCCTCTTCTAAGGTGCGAGATGAAAAGTCCCACTTACGTTGCAGAGCTGCAGAAGAAACTCGGAGCTCCATCGAGCGAAACGATCGAAAGCCTGCGACTGCTGAAGGCCTTCCTGAAACTTCCGTCGGACCAGCGTTCCGAAATCATGCAACTGGTCGAACGTCTGGCGACGGATCCTTCGCCAGGCGGTCTCTCACTGTCCTGAAAATCTCATCTTCAGGTGTTCCTGTTTTCAATTGCTTGCCGGATTGGCAGGCGGGCGGGTTGCGATCGCGTAGACCGCGCCGCCCTCGAGCGCTTCGGACTGGTGCGGCGTACCGGCGGGCAGCAGTATGGTGTCGCCGGCATCGACGATGCGTTCTCCGCCATCCCAGATGAAATTCAGCCGGCCGCTGATGATCACGAGGATCTCATCCACCGGATGGGTGTGAAGGTGATGCACCTTGCCGGCGGCGTCGTGCTGCAACTCGATGCTGCCCTGTTC
>JACDAG010000831.1 GCA_013695565.1 Bradyrhizobium sp. | reverse complement strand
GTTCGGGATCAGGCGCAGCACCGACAGCGCGGTGACGCTCTTGCCGGATCCGGACTCGCCGACGATCGCGAGCGTTTCGCCGGGATCGACATGGAACGACACGCCATCGACCGCGGTCACGGTTCCGCGCTCGGTGCGGAACCGCGTCGTCAGGTTTTTGACCTCGAGCAGCGGACGCATTGTCGTCGCCTTGCCGCTCAATGGCCCATCTTCTTCTTGAGATCCTGATCGACCCAGATCCGGGCGTAGATCGGTCCCGGGCGAACCGCACCGGCGCGGAGTTCGCCGGCATAATTCTTCACCCAGGGCCACCACGCCGTGAAGATGTACGGTGTCGGTAGCCAGATGTAGGGCGCCTTGTCGACGATTTCGCGCGTGATCTCGCGGATCATCTCGACACGCTTTTCCTCATCGGGCGTGCGGTACATCTCGTCGATCTTGGCATCGAGCTTCGGATCGGACCATTGCGAAGGATTCCAGACCTCCTTGGTGTAGAAGCTCTTGTGCAACGTCCGCGTCGGATTGGTGTGGCCGTTGTTCATGAAATAGCCGGCCGCATTGGTCTTGGTGGTCATGGCGGAAAGAAACGCGCCATATTCCATGGTCTGGATTTCGATCTTGACGCCGACCTGCTCGAGATAGGCCGACAGCAGCGGAATCAGGTCGATGTGATCGGGATTGCACGAGCAGACCTGCACCTTGAAGGTAAATCCTTTTGGCACGCCTGCTTCGGCGAGCAGCTTTTTCGCCTTCTCCGGGTTGTAGGTGAAGAGCTCCTTGATCGAATCCGACATCGACTCTAGCGGTTCGAAATAGCCGCCATAGTCGGGATGCTGCGGGTAGGCGAACAGCTCGGCGTTGCCGCCGTAATATTCCTTGACGATCTCCTGCTTGTTGACGGCGAGATTGGGCGCGCGGCGGACCCTGATATCGTCGAACGGTTTGGTATCGACGCGCATCGCGAGGAACGTGCCGCTCATGTTGAGCCATTTCGACCACTGCAATTGCGGAGCGCTCTTCTTCAGCTCATCGACCGCCGACCACCGGATGCTCTCGAGAATGTCGAGCTTGCCGGTTCGCAGAGCGGTCAGGAAGGTCGCCTCGTCCTTGATCGTGCGATAGACGACCTTGTCGACGAAAGGCAGCTTGTACTCGGCGCCGCCGATTTTCTCCTTGTCCCAGTAGATCGGATTCTTCGAGTAGGTGTTGGAGTTGCCCTGCACGAAGTCGGTCAGCATGAACGGCCCGGTGCCGTTGCCGTTCTTCCAGTTGGTGGCGCCGGCGTCGGCCATCTCCTTCGGGTAAATCGGGGAGTAATAACCCCATCCGAAGCGGTAATCCCATTCGGCATGGTAGGAGTTGAAATTGAACACCACGGTATGGCGATCTGTGGCCTCGACCTTGTCGACGTAAGAGAAGTAGCCGGTCTGGGCCTTCGCGCTCTTGGCGAGACGATAATAGCTGAACACGACATCTTCGGCCGTCAGTTCGCGCGATTGCATCACGCCCGGCTTTTCCGGGAACATGATGCCCTTGCGCAGGCGGACCTCGACACGCAGCGGATCTTTTTTCCATTCCCAGCTTTCCGCGAGCTCGCCGCGGATGGCGTCGGAAGGAAGATAGGCGTCGGCATAGAACGGATGCTTGCCACCGGCTTTTTTCGACTTCGACAAATCGGCGGCGAACAGTTGCTCGAGGTAGTTGCCGGTATCGTGGTTGAGCTTCCAGTTCCAGTCGGCCGGGTCGAACGACAAGGCCGACAGCGTCACATAAACGGTGCCGATCTCGAGCGTGCCGCCATATTGCGGTTTTGCTTCGGTTTGCGCCGATGCCGGCATGGCCAGCGCCAATATGATTGCGGCAGACCCTGCGGCCAGGCGCCAGGCGGTGCGAATGACACCCATGTTTTCCCTCCCTTGATTCTTGCCTTGATTCTTGCCTTGATTCTTATTCAGCGACTTTATCTTGATCCGCGCATGCGTGGATCGAGCAGATCCCGCAAGGCATCTCCGAACACGTTGGTGGCGTAGACGACGATCGTCAGACAAAGACCCGGCGCCAGCGCCAGCCAGGGTCCCTGGAACATGAAGGTGCGGCCCGATCCCGACAGCATGCCGCCCCAGGTCGGGGTCGGCGGCGGTACGCCGAGGCCGAGAAACGACAGGCTGGATTCGGCGAGGATCACGGTGCCGACCCGCGTCGTGAACAGCACGATGATCGGCGGCATGATATTCGGCAGAATGTGCCGCCACAGGATACGGCCGGTCGAGGCGCCTATCGACTGCGCGGCGTGCACGTACATGTTCTCGCGCACCGAGACGACAGCCGAGCGGATGATGCGCGAGCCGGCGACACCCAGCAGGAACCCGAGCGTGAAGATGATCTGCGGCAGCCCCGGACCGAGCACCGAGACCACGACCAGCAGGATAATGA
>JACDAG010000681.1 GCA_013695565.1 Bradyrhizobium sp. | reverse complement strand
CGCCCGTGATCGCCTTTGGCGACGACGCCGTGGAGATGATTTCGCAACTGCGGATGCCGCTGGTCGTCGGCGCGTCGCTCGGCGGCTTTGCCGCGCTGCTGGCGCTCGCCAATCCGTCGGTCGAACGCCAGGTGGCTGGCCTTGTCCTGGTGGATGTCGTTCCAGACCCGGATTCTGACCGGACCCGACGCTTTCTCGCGCCGCTGGGCATGGACACCTCGCCACTGGTCGAGGACATCCTCGGGCGGCGGGATGGTCTGCGCGAGATCGCAGCGGGCCTGAAATTGCCGATCCTCGCCATCCGCGCCGGAGACCGCGCCGAACATCCGGACAGCGACGCGGATCGGTTCGCAAGGCTCGTGCCGCACGCCGCGTTCGCCACCGTGGTGGGCGCCGGTCATCTGGTTGCCAGGGATAAGCCCGTCGAGCTCGCGGCGCTGCTGGCGGCCTTCGCTCCTTCGGACAGCGTACGAGAGCGATGAAAACTAAGTCGATGCTAATCGAGGGCCTTGGAAAATGTTCCTGATGCAGGATGCTGATTGCCAAAAATTCCCGACCGTCTGATCGCGTGGCTGGCAAGAAAGAGGGCCGTGAAGATTGATCTCCACGGCCCTCGATCATCGCTCGTTTGGATAACGCTTGAGTTCAAGGTTTCGCTTGGTCGCGAAACCTTACCAGCGGGGGCCTACGCCGAAGCCGACGCCCACACCGCCCGGGCCAACGCCGATGCCGACGCTCGGGCCGTTGTTGTAATAGCCACCGTCATAGTAGCCGCGGCGTTCGATGTAACGTTCGCGCGGGACGTAGTTGTAGCTGTCGCCGTATTCCTGGACGATGACGCGTCGACCGCCTCGCGTGCGGTAGCAGCGGCCAGCGTCGTCGCAGACCAGCCGTACGTTTTCGATGCCGTTATCCGGCAGCACGGAAGGGCCGACCGATAGCGGCGCGGCGTTGGCTCCGGACGCGAGCAAGGAGCCCGCGCCGACGGCGAGAGAGATGAGGACGTTTTTCATGGCAGGACTCCTTCAATTTCTGATGCGGATTCAACCCACGAAATTGCCGGATGTTCCCAAAGGAATTGGGCCCAGAGGTGGAACCTTCAGGCTCCACGCAAGCGGTGCGCGATGTTAAGGCATTGCCACTAGTTCGCGGGGGAACCAGTAAGCCGCGCGGTCGTTCATGCTGATCGTCAATCGGACGAATGCAAATGAAAACACGTTTTCTGATCAGTACGGCCGTGGGTGTGATCTTCGCGACCGCGGCATTGGCGCAATCGCCGAGTTCTACGACGACCGCTCCGTCCAACACGCAGACGCCACCGGCTTCGACGTCGACCACCCCGAAGGCGCCCGAGACGACAAGCCAGGCTCCTTCCACCACGACGGCGCCGAGCACGTCCACTACCGCTCCGCAGGCGCAGACAACCGCTCCGGCATCTCCGGGCGGGACGTCGAGCACCAGTTCCCAACCGGCTCAGGCCCAGACCAGCACTCCGGCTCCGGCCAACGACCAGGCGCAGCAGGCTCCAGCCGGCGGCACCGCGAACACGACCGCGCAGCAACCGGCCCAGCCGTCGACGCCGGCAAACAACACGGTTCAGTCGCCGTCGACGAACGTGAACGCTTCCATCAACATCAACGACCAGCAGCGCACGCGCGTCAGCGCGGCCATTACTAAGCTGAACGTCCAGCCGATCAACAACGTCAACTTCTCGCTGACGGTGGGAACCGCCATTCCGCGTGATGTCCGCTTGCAGACCTTGCCGACCGACGTTGTCGAAGTCGTGCCGCAGTACCGCGGGTACAGCTTCTTCGTGGTGCGCGACGAGATCGTCATCGTCGAGCCTTCCACATCCAAGATCGTGACGGTGCTACCGCGCTCCGGCGGATCGACCGCCGCCGCTCCGGCACCGGCGCGTTCGAAGGTGTCGT
Source organism: Bradyrhizobium sp. (assembly GCA_013695565.1). GTDB lineage: Bacteria > Pseudomonadota > Alphaproteobacteria > Rhizobiales > Xanthobacteraceae > Bradyrhizobium. The sequence continues at coordinate 2,468 of JACDAG010000681.1, read as the reverse complement.
TCACCGACAAGGACCGTGACGTCGTGCGCAAGCACGTCAAGACCAGAACGACCGAACGCCAGACCACGGGCAGCGCGGCCAAGGTCGTCATCCGTCGCGGCGAGCGCTTGCCGGACTCGGTCGAGTTCGAGGAGTTTCCCGACACGGTCTACAGGGACGCTCCTTCGCTGCGTGAATATCGCTACATCCATCGCGAGAACCGCACCTATCTCGTGGACCCGGGTGAGCACCGGGTGATCGAAGAAATCGACTGAGAAATTCAGAACGGCAGAAAGAGAGAGGCGGCCCCGTGGGTCGCCTTCGCGTTTCAGGTGGCTCCCTCGCATCAGAAATCGGGAACTTTCGGCAACGGCTTCTGTTGCATTGGCAGCAGCGTGCGCTCCGCATTGCATGCAAACTGGAGGAAACATCATGAAGAAGTTCTTGATTGCCGGCGCGGTTGCGGCCTTCGCCGTGACGTCCGCATTTGCCCAGACCGCCGTCGTTTCCAGCGAATATTACGTGGTCCGCGACGCCACGACGAAGAAGTGCACCATCGTCGACAAGAAGCCGACGACGACCACCACGATCGTGGACAACGGCATGTTCAAGACGAAGACTGAGGCCGAGACCGGCATGAAGACCATGAAGGTCTGCACCGAGAATTAGCGGTCTTGCAGCGTCCGCGGCCGGTCGGGCGGCGGACGCTGTTGCACTTCAAAGCAGGGGCGAGAAAAACGATGTTGAACGTTCATACGATAGGCAGCCTGCGGACGATGATCGCAGCTTCCTGCTTGTTGTTCACCACCGCTCATGCACAAGAGGCCTACGATATCAGGTCCGGTGGGATGCGGGCATCGCCTCCGTCCGCAATGCTTTCCTTCGGCGAGAATCCTGGCGTCGAGCTTCCGCCGCGACCCCGCATGGCGCCGCGGCCCAAGGTCCACGTCGAAGCGTCAGGCGCGTATTGCGTTCGCACATGCGATGGACGCTACTTTCCCGCGCCTGTGGGGGACCAGCAGAGCAGGGCGGAGGGATGCAAGAATCTTTGTCCCGCCGCCGAAACGAAGGTGTTTTCGGGAAGCTCGATCGATAGCGCGTCGTCGAAGGACGGCCGGGCTTACTCGGCGCTCCCCAACGCGTTTCGCTACCGCAAGGAATTGGTGGCGGGTTGCACATGCAACGGCAAGGATGTCGTCGGCCTGGCTTCCCTCAAACCTGACCAGGACAAGACCCTCCGCCGCGGCGATATGATCGCGAAGGGAACGGGACTGGACGTCGTCAAGCGCGTTGACGACGGCGCCGTCAGTTATACGAAGGCCTCGGTCGAGACGAGGAGCAAGTTTGAACGGTTGCCGGTATTGGCTTCGGATTAGGTCGGCTGGGCACTTTCTTCGGTGCCATCGCAGGAACAAGTGGCAAACTGATACGTTGTTTTTCTGCAGGGCTTTCACGCCACTAGGCTTCGCGCAGACCCTTGATGGGCCATCAAGTGCCCCCTTGCCGTCCATCATCTTCTCTGCGTGATCCCTGTCGGTGATGAACCGGCAGGGACTTTTTCATTTGCGCCACTAATCGCTTACATTCATTAGTGCCGATCCCGTGGCGCGGAACCGATGCGTTCCACGGACATTCTCCTTGTGTCGTGACAACGCGATTCAAGAAGAAGGACACCCCATGAAGCGGCTTCTACTGATCAGCCTTTCTGCCTGTGCATTCATGCTGGCTCCGACGCTTTCTGCATCGGCCATGCCCGTTGCGCCCCCCGGATCGATCGGCGATTCGGACGCACCAATCATCCAGGTCAAGGGCGGTCATGGCCACGGTCACGGTCATATGGGCCGGGGCGGTCGAGGTCATCATTACGGATGGGGTCGAGGCCGGGGACATCATTACGGCTGGCGGCATCGTCGACATTAGCAATCCTTCTGGTTGAAGGTGGCGTTTTATTGTAGACCTCACCTTCAAGCCATCACCTCGTCAGGGATGGCAATGCAAGCCCAATGTCCGGACCCAATCACACCAAATGGCAAGCTCCCCCGACGACCCGGAACGGTTGGCGTCTGCCGCCCCGCAAGGTGTGACCTCTGAAGATGCCGCGGTCACTTCGAAGCATGTCCGAGAATCGTTTCTGACGCTTGCGCGTCAGATAATGATTCTCGTCAGGACCGCCTTGCAGCAGGACCGCCTTGCAGAAAGCCGGAAACCGCACAATGGTTTGGCGGACGGATGCCCGAACCGCCACCACGGTCACGACCGCCGCGCTTGGGAGACGCTGGCAAGGGCTACGGGCTGACCTTCTCTCAACGGCCACCAAACTCAGTCCGGCTAGCGCTGACATCAAGTCGGGCTTGGAGCGCGGGCGAAATGAACAAGGCCCGGCACCTCAACGACGACGCTGGTCGCATCGAATATTGCCTGGCCGAAAGTATTTTGCGGGTGCTTTCGCGTTGGCCTTTGCGCTCTGTGCCGGATTCATTGTGTACTGC
>JACDAG010000817.1 GCA_013695565.1 Bradyrhizobium sp. | reverse complement strand
CACCGCGCTGTTCTCCGCAGGCGCCGAATCCCGGTCTCGGGGTGGGAGCGCAGGCGGCGCACTTTGTGCTTCCGCAGGCCGATCCGCGGCGACAACGCCGAGCTGGCTGATGCGGTCGAAGGCCGATCGTAGCTCCGCCCGCCTGCTCTCGAGCGCCTCGATCCGCTGCTGAAACTCCTCCTGCTCATGCTCGGCCGCGACACGGAACGCTGCAAGTTCGTCCTCGCGTGAGCTCAGTCTGGATTGCCAATCGTCACGCTCGTGGTCAAAGCCAAGCCGCAGCTCGGCCGTTGCCGCCTCACTCCGTGCAAGCTTCGCGTGGAGCTCGTTGCGCTCGCCCTCGAACGCGCGACGCTGGGCGTCGACTTCCCTGCCGCTGACGTCCACGGTCGCCTTCAGCGCCGTGCGCTCCTGATCGAAGCCTGCGCGAAGCTCCGCGAGGGCGGCGTCATGCGCCCGCGATCTGGTCACCGCCTCTTCCAGCTTGAGCTTCAGCGCTTCCTGTTCGCGCTTCAACGCGCCACCGAGTTCGAGCAGCTCCGTCTCCCGCCCCTGCAGCGTCGCCTTGAGCGTATCGCGCTCGTTGATGATGAAACTGGAGAGCTTGACATGCCGCTCGATGTCATGCCGGAGGCTTTCGCATTCCGCTTCCAGCTCATCATTCTGATGGGTCAGCGTTTCATACTTGTATCGCCACAGCGCCTCCTCATCCAGGGCGCCTGTAACGCGGGCCATCAGGCCGTCAAGCAGATCGGCCGCATGCACCAAATATTCGGCGTTTTGTCCGTTCGACATCAGGTCGGCGAAACGGCGCAGAAAATGCGCTGTTTGGGCGGCGTCAGCCGCGTCAGGGACGGTGGCAGGATCTGTCATGCAGCTTGCCTTCTCGAACGGCGTCAATGCGGTGCGCGGCTGGACGGCACCGGCCGAACACCTTAACCCCATTCAGAACGGCAAATGTATGGTGGCGTGAGAATTCCGGCTCAAACGCCGGGAACAGGGACCCGATCCCGCCGGGCCAGACATCCCAAGATCCCGGACCGCGCACGTCACGACGACGTCATGGTCTCCTTCACCTTCGCGACCAGCGCGCTCAGCGCAAAGGGTTTGGCGAGGAAGGCGAACTGCTCGTTTTCGGGCAGGCTCTTGTCGAAGGCTTCTTCGGCATAGCCGGAGACGAAGATGATCTTGAGGTTGGGATTGCGCTGCCGCATTTCCTTGAGCAGCGTCGGGCCGTCCATTTCCGGCATCACCACGTCGGAGACGACGAGATCGACGGCGCCGTTCTTTTCCTCCAGCGCTTCCATCGCCTCGACGCCGTTGGCGGCCTCGATCACGCTGTAGCCGCGTGAACGCAGACCGCGCGCGTTCAGCGAACGCAGGCCGTCCTCGTCTTCCACCAGCAGGATGGTGCCCTGCCCGGTCAGATCGGCCTGCGGCTTCGGCGGCTCAGCCGCGGCTTCCCTGGCGGCGCCATTGGTGACCTGCGGTTCGGGTGCGGCTTCCAGCTCGGGACGGTGCCGCGGCAGGAAGATGCGGAACGAGGTGCCCTCCCCCGCTTTTGAATCCACATAGACGAAGCCGCCGGTCTGCTTGACGATGCCGTAGACGGTCGACAGCCCAAGGCCGGTGCCCTTGCCGACTTCCTTCGTGGAGAAAAACGGCTCGAAGATCTTGTCGACGATTTCGGCCGGGATTCCGGTGCCGGTATCGGCAACATCGATCCGCACGTAATCCGCCGCCGGCATGCCCTTGTAGGACAACAGCGCGGCTTCATCCGACGTGACGTTGCTGGTCTTCACCTGCAGCTTGCCGCCATCGGCCATCGCGTCGCGGGCGTTGACCGCGAGATTGACGATCACCTGCTCGAATTGCGAGACGTCGACCTTCACCGGCCAGAGGTCGCGGCCGTGCACCAGGTCGAGCTTGACCTTCTCGCCGATCAACCGGCGCAGCAGCATGGTGAGATCGCTCAATGCGTCGCCGAGGTCGAGCACCTGCGGCCGCAGGGTCTGGCGGCGCGAGAACGCGAGCAGCTGCCGCACCAGCGTCGCCGCACGGGTCGCGTTCTGCTTGATCTGCATGATGTCCTGGAACGACGGATCGGTCGGCTTGTGCGCGTTCAGCAGGAAGTCGTTCGCCATCATGATGGCCGAGAGAACATTGTTAAAGTCGTGCGCGATGCCGCCGGCGAGTTGGCCGACCATATCCATCTTCTGCGACTGGTTGATCTGGTTCTCGAGCGTACGCCGCTCGGTGGTCTCCAGCATGTAGACGATGGCGGCTTCGGTTTCGCGCTCGTTCTCCTCGACCGCGGTGACGAAATACTGCCCCCAGCGCTCCTTGGTGCCGTCGAGCATGGCTTCGACAGGGGCGATGTCGCCCTGCCCTTCGGCGGCCTGGTTGATCGCCGCGATCAGGAGGCTGCGGTCGCGCGCGTTGACGGTGCGGAAGATCGACTTGTTCGCCGCACCATCCGGACTCAGGCTTTGCGCCAGCTTGGCGAAGCGGGCGTTGGCGCGCACCACGGCGCCGGCGCGGTCCACGGTCGCGATCGCCATCGGCGTATGGTCGAAGAACCGCATGAAGCGCACTTCGGCGGCGCGTTCCGGATCGGAATGCTCGTCGCGCACCCGGCTGATCACCAGTGTCCGCGACGCACCGGGCACGCCGTCGGCGCCGAATGCCAGCTTGTGATAGAGCCGCACCGGCATGGTCTTGCCGCTGCGCATGCGCAGGTCGATGTCGAGCACTTCGGTTTTGACTTCGCCCGGCACCGCCACGATCGAGGTCAACAGCGATGCGCCGTCGCCCGAGACGAGATCGGTCAGCTTCAACCCGCCGGATCCGATTTCGGCGAGGTCGTGATCGAGCCAGCCCGCCAGCGTCGCGTTGACATAGGCGACTTCGCCGGCCGGGTTGACCGAGAAGAAGCCGCACGGCGCGTGATCGAGATACTCGATCGCGTGCTGCAGCTCCTTGAACACGTCCTCCTGGCGTTCGCGATCCCGCGTGATGTCGGCGATCGACCACACCGAATATTTCGCCTCGCGCTTGCTGGCGCCGAGCGGACGGACCCGCATCCGCAGCCAGCGGCCATGGGCGCCGTCCTGGCCTGCGATCCGGACTTCCTCCTGCTGCCGCTTGCCCTCGCGCGCGGCCTTGAGCAGGCGGAACACCGCTTCCGACACATCGGGATTGCCGATGAAGACGCGCTCGATCGGGCGCACCTCCTGGGCGGTGGAGGCCCCTGTCAGCGACAGATAGGCGGCATTGGAATAGACCACGTGGCCGCGCGAATCCGTGACCGCGAGCCCGTCATGGGCGTGATCGGCGATGCGGCCCATGACCGGATCATCGGCGGTGCGGTCGGTGAAACGGATGATACCGGCGGCAAAGGCGAACAGGTTGAACAGCCCGACCATCGCCAGCAGCGCCAGCACCCCGAGGATATAGGGCTGGGCCTGGGCCCGGCCGATGGTCATCAGCACCACCGCGATTCCGACGATGCCCGCGGCCACCAGCAGCACCAGCACGATGCTGCCGCTCCGCCGCGCCGGCTCGGGGGCCGCGAAGGGCTCGGGGGACGGATGGCTGTCGGTTTCGGCGGTCATAGCAGGGGACGCGGCCCATCGGCATGGAGATGGCGCGCTGATTTGCGCGCCTCCCCTGAGTGCCCTAGTCGGACCGGCAAGCGCAAGTCCATCAGGCGGTTCATTTTGTGAGTTAAGGGCATTTCAAGGCGATTTCTGGTCCAATCCGTCAATTGGGCCGGCGGCCCATCCCGCTCTTCAGCCCCATGACGTAGCCGATGATTTCGGCGACCGCATGGTAGTGCTCGACCGGGATTTCGTCGTCGATGTCGACGGTTGCGTAAAGCGCGCGCGCCAGCGGCACGTTCTCGACGATCGGAATGTCGTGTTTCTTGGCGATTTCCCTGATCTTGAACGCGATATTGTCGACGCCCTTGGCGACGCAGACCGGCGCCGACATGCCGCGGTCGTAGGACAGCGCGATCGAATAGTGGGTCGGGTTGGTGATGATCACGCTGGCCTTGGGGACGGAAGCCATCATGCGCTTCTTCATGTTCGCCTGACGCAGCTGCCTGATCTTGGCCTTGATGTGCGGATCGCCTTCGGACTGCTTGAACTCGTCCTTGATCTCCTGCAGCGACATCTTCTGCCGCTCGAACCACTGCCGGTACTGGAAGAAGTAATCCGCGATCGCGACCGCGGCCAGCATTGCGACCACGGCGCCCATCAGATGCAGCGTCAGGCTGGTGGTGACGCCGAGGATCGCCGACGGGTCGAAGGCCAGAAATGATTCCAGGCGATGCCGCTCCGGCCACAGCACCGCCATCATGACGACGCCGAGCGCGACCAGCTTGAACACGCCCTTGAGGAAGTTCGCCAGCGCCTGTTTGCCGAACACGCGCTTGAAGCCGGCGCCGGGCGAGACCTTGCTGAATTTGGGGATCAGCGATTCCGACGACCACACCAGCCGGTGCTGGATCATGTTGCCGGCAACGGCCGCGATCATCAGCATCAACAGCGGCACGCCGATCGCCGCCAGCACGGCTACACCGAGCGTATGGCCGAGCTGCAGCAGCGCCGCGCCGTCGGTACGCAGCATGCCCGCATTGGCGATCAGGTTGCGCAGCGGCATCAGGATGCCGCCGCCGATCGAACCCGAGAAGGTCGACAGCACAAGCGTCGCGCCCGCGATCACGAACCAGGTGTTGACTTCCTGACTCTTGGCAACGTCTCCCTTCGCATGCGCGTCGTCGAGACGTTTTTGTGTAGGGTCTTCTGTTTTATCGTCGCTATCGGCCATCGCCGCGCCTTGGCTGTTGTTTTAACGCAGGGGTGTCAAATCGTGCATGACGCCGGTGAAGTAGTTCAGATAAGTCCCCATCATCGCCGTGATGACGAGGCCGAAGATCAAAAAACCGATCATGATCGAGAGCGGCACGCCGACGAAGTAGACCTGCATCGCCGGCATCAGCCGCGCCAGGATACCGAGGCCGATGTTGAAGACGAGGCCGAACACCAAAAACGGCGCCGACAATTGCATCCCGATCTTGAAGGCGGCCGCGAACGCCCTTGTGGCCAGTGCCGCGACATCGCCTGATGGCATCAATTCACCCGGCGAGAAGATCCGGTAGCTCTCGTTCAGCGCTGATATCACCAGATGATGGCTGTCGGTGGCAAACAGCAACGTCATGCCGAGAATGGTGAGGAAGTTGCCGATCAGGAGGCCTTGCTGGCCCTGGGTCGGATCGACAGCGGTCACGAAGCCGAGGCCGAGCTGCTGGGCGATCACCGAGCCCGCGACCGCCAGCGCCGACAGCGTCACCCGCGCGGTGGCACCGAGCACCACGCCGATGATGATCTCGTGCACCATCAGGACGCCGAGCGCGTTCATCGAGGTCAAATCGACCTGATAGGCGGCGCGGTGCAGCGGCAGGATGATCATCGTCAACAGCAGCGCGATCGCGAGCTTGATCCGGACCGGGATATTGCTCTCGCCAAACCCCGGCAACAGCATCACCATCGCCCCCACGCGGGCGAATACCAGCATGAAGGTGGCGGCAAGGGCCGGCAGGAACGAGATATCGATGCGCATGATACACGCGCATAGTGCCTCAACCGCCTATGATTCGCGACGATATCCGCATCATGTAGCCGTGCAGCGACTCCGACATGAACGGCAGCG
>JACDAG010000800.1 GCA_013695565.1 Bradyrhizobium sp. | reverse complement strand
CCGGTCCTAATGCCGGCTTCGTGGCGAATCTGTTCGGCAAACGGAACCTGGTAGCCCGGACCGCGGGCGAGATTGGCGTTGGTCGATCCGGCGCGCAGATTCCCGCCCGTCGAGCAGTCGACGAGATCGACGCCGAGTTCCTTCAGCTTGCGGGAAAACACGACGCTGTCCTTGATCTCCCAGCCGCCATCGATCCAGTCGGTCGCCGAAATGCGCACGAACAGCGGCGTCGCCGACGGCAGCGCCGCACGCATGGCACGCGTCACTTCAAGCGGAAACCGCATCCGGTTCTCGAGACTGCCGCCATATTCATCGGTTCGGAAATTGGCGAGCGGCGACAGGAACGACTGCAGGAGATAGCCGTGCGCCATATGGAGCTCGACGACGTCGAAGCCCGCCAGCACCGCCCGGCGCGCCGTCGCGACGAAGGCATCGCGCACGCCGATGAGACCTTCCCCGCTGAGGGGGATCGGGGTCTGAAAGCCGTCGGAGAACGGGACATCCGATGGGCCGGTCGGCACCCAGCTCTCCTCGCCCATTTCGATATCGCGATCGGTCAGATGGCTGTTGCCCCGGAACGCGCGCTGCTGGCTGGATTTCCGGCCGCCGTGATTGATCTGGATCGCCGCCTTGGCACCATGCGATTTGATGACGTGGACGATCTGGTGCATGCCTTCGATCTGGCCAAAAACCCCACAGCCCGGGATCGCCGTTGGTGATCCGCCCTTTTCGCGAGACCGACGTCTGCTCGACGAACACGAGCCCGGCGCCGCCCATGGCGAACTTGCCGTAATGCACGAGATGGAACGGCGTGATGTAGCCATTCTCGGCCGAGTACATCCCCATCGGCGAGACGACGATCCGGTTGCTGAGCTCGACGCCGCGAAATGAAATGCTTTCAAACAGCTTGACCATCTTGATCTTCCTCAACTGGCGGAAATTCGAAGGGCGATGTTCTGCATTGGCCTGCATCACGCCTGCGCAATGGCGCCGGACTGGCGCAATGCGTCGATCTCACCGCTCGACAATCCCAGATATTCCGAAAGGATCTCGCCGTTGTGCTGACCCAAGCGCGCCGAAGGGATGTATTCCGGCGTGGCGGCGTCGTGCAGCACCAGCGGGCTGCGGTGAACGAGAATGTCTCCGTATTCCGGATGCACGATTTCGCGCAGCATGCCCCGGGCATGGAGGTGCTTGTCTTCGGTTACCTCGAGCAAATCGCGGACCGCCGCACAGGGCACCTTGTTGACACGGCACAGCTCGGTGCTCTCGCCACGCGTGAGCCGCGCAGACCACTCCGACACGATCTGGTCCGTCAGATCGATGTGCTTCAGCCGGGCGAGCACCGTGTTGAAACGTGGATCGTCTGCCAGCTCCGGTCGACCCATGGCGCGCGCGAGTCCGCTCCAATGGGCTTCGCTGACGCTGATGATGGCGACATACCCATCGAGTGCCGGATAGACATTATACGGCGCCTCGGCGAGCCCGCCGTGACGGTTTCCCGTTCGCGGCGCCGCCGCCTTGTGGTTGAAGACATCAGCCAGATTCGAGGCCATCGCCGGATAGACCGTCTCGACCATCGCGATCTCGACCAGGCGGCCGCGGCCGCCTTTTTCCCGATCGTAAAGCGCGGTGAGAATGCCGGCGTACAGATGCACGCCGCTGAGGAAATCGGTAATGGCGGGACCCGCCTTGACCGGAGGACCATCGGCAAAGCCGGTCACGCTCATGATGCCCGACACGGCCTGCACCGTCAGGTCCATTGCCAGATTGTCCCGATCAGGGCCCGACAGGCCATAGCCGGTGGCCGAGCCATAAATGAGTCTTGGATTGATGGCGCTGAGCACGGAATAGCCGACACCCAATCGATCGAGCACGCCCGGCGCGTAATTCTCGATCAGCACGTCGGCCTTTGCCGCAAGCTCTTTCAGAATCTTCACCCCTTCAGGCGATTTCAGGTTCAGGCTGATGTTGCGCTTGTTGGCATTCAGCATCGCGAACGGCACCGCGTTGCCCTTGCTGATGCGGGCGCGGTGACGCACCGGTTCGCCGTTCGGCGGCTCGACCTTGATGACGGTAGCGCCGGCCTGGGCCATCAGGAAGCCGGCATAAGGTCCCTGATAAACCTGGCCGAGGTCGATGACGACCACGCCTTCGAGCGGTAGCTTGCGGGTACTGTTCAAGACATCCTCGATAGGGTCAGAAGCCATAGAGCCGCGACGGATTGTCGATCAGAATCTTTCGACGGACGGCCTCATCGGGCACGCACTCATGAAG
>JACDAG010000775.1 GCA_013695565.1 Bradyrhizobium sp. | reverse complement strand
GTGCAAAGGAGAGGGGCAGGCCCGCGATCATGCGCTTCGCCCCGCTTTGACGGTCGAGGAGCGTGCCGCGCCCTTGCTCACCATCATGCCCGAGTGCAGGAACAGCAACAGCTCGGCGGCGGAACGGCTGGTGGTGTGGGTCGAGAACAGCCAGTCGAGCTTGTTGGTCTCGTTGCGAATCTCGTCGCGATGAAGAGCAACGCGCGCGACATAGTCGCTGGCCCAGCTCTCGGCGCGACCCGCGGTGATGACGCCGCCGCCCTCCGGCTCGACGAACTCGACGCGGCCGGCATAGGGAAAAGTTTCCTCGGCGGGATCGACGATCTGGATCAGCGTGCCATGCGCGCCCGACGCCGAAAGCCCTGCGAGCATGGTGCGGATTTCGCTCATCGGCGACCAGAAGTCCGACAGCACCACGACCTCGGCCAGCGCCGACGGGATAAACGACGGCGGCAGGCTCGCGCGCGTGGCATCATCATGCAGCATCGCCTGCGCCATCTTGTCGATCACGCTGCGGCTGGCGGTCGGGTTCAGCAGGCCGGGAATGCCGACGCGTTCGCCGCCCGCGACCAGTAATTCAGCCAGCGCGAAGGTGACGATCAGGCCGCGTTCGAGCTTGCTGTCGCGCGCCGGCTTGGAGGCAAACGCCATCGAGGGCGAGCGGTCGGGCCACAGCCACACGGTGTGCGCGGCCTCCCATTCCTGCTCGCGGACATAGAGATGGTCGTCGCGCGCCGAGCGGCGCCAGTCGACATTCTGCGACGGTTCGCCCGAAACGAAGCGGCGGTACTGCCAGAAACTTTCGCCGGAGCCGGCGCGGCGGCGGCCATGCAGGCCGTGAATGACGTTGGCGGCGATACGGCGAGCTTCAAGCACGAGACGCGGCAGCGATGCGGCGAGCGTACGGCTTTCGCCATCGGCACGTCGGACTGCTGTGATCTCCTCGTTGGCGTGCTTGGTCTCTGCGGCCATCAACCGATCCGCGTCTTCAATTGCTTGATCACGTCCGGGATGGTGCGGCCTTCGGCGCGCGCCGAGAACGTCAGCGCCATGCGGTGCTTGAGCACGGGTTCGGCAAGATCGAGCACGTCATCGATCGACGGCGCGAGGCGGCCGTCGAGCAGCGCGCGCGCACGCACCGCCAGCATCAGCGATTGGCTGGCGCGCGGACCCGGGCCCCAGGCGATCAGCTTGTCGCCCTCGCCATCGGTATTGGGACGCGCGGAACGTACCAGCGAAAGAATGGCCTCGACCACGCTGTCGCCGACCGGCAGCCGCCGCACCAGCCGCTGGGCGGTGATCAGGATCTCGGCGTTCATCGAGGCCTTGGCGAGCGTCTGTTCCGCGCCAGTGGTTTCGAACAGGATGCGGCGCTCGGCGTCGCGATCGGGATAGTCGACGTCGATCTCCATCAGGAAGCGGTCGAGCTGGGCTTCGGGCAGCGGATAGGTGCCTTCCTGCTCCAGCGGGTTCTGGGTGGCGAGCACGTGGAACGGCTTGGGCAGATCGTGCCGTGCGCCTGCAACGGTGATGTGCTGTTCCTGCATGGCTTGCAGCAACGCCGACTGGGTGCGCGGGCTGGCGCGGTTGATTTCGTCGGCCATCAATAGCTGCGCGAATATCGGGCCCGAGATGAAACGGAACGAGCGCTTGCCGGAATTGCTTTCATCCAGCACTTCGGCGCCGAGAATGTCCGACGGCATCAGGTCGGGCGTGAACTGGATCCGCTTGGCATCGAGGCCGAGCGTGATGCCGAGGGTCTCGACCAGCTTGGTCTTGGCGAGGCCGGGAACGCCGATCAGCAGCGCATGGCCGCCGGAGAGGATCGTCACCAGGGTGTTTTCGATGACCCGTTCCTGGCCGAAAATGACGGTGGAGATCGCTTCTTTGGCGGCCTTGATCTGGCCGGCGACCTGTTCCGCGGAGCGGACGATCGCGTTCTCGAGCTTTTCGACACCGTCTGCACCAGCCATGTCTATTCTATCTCCTTGACCGCTTCATGGCCCGCCGATTGCGTCGCCATGCCACGAACCTCATGCTAAACCCAAGCAAAGGCCATGTATTCGCTGAATTAAACTATCCCCACATTATCGGTATTTGCGGGTATGAACGGCATCACGATATGGCGAGAATGTTGTTCCCGCTCACGCCTCTTTGACGTGCACCAATCGTGCCAAATCGAGCCGCAGAAGCTTTAAGGCAAACAATGGCGAAGCAAGGGCAAACGGGCGAACAGGGCGATGGGTCCCAGGATCTTCAAGGTAAAGGCCGTGAAAACACGGGCCTTGAGGGTCTTACGGCCGCAGCGACCGACGCGGCGAAAACCAGCCCCGCCGGACGCGGCCTGCCGCCGGTCCATCTGTGGAATCCGCCGTTCTGCGGCGATCTCGACATGCGCATAGCCGGCGATGGCACCTGGTTCTACATGGGCACACCGATCGGGCGGCCGGCGCTGGTCCGGCTGTTTTCGACCATCCTCAAGCGCGAGGACGGAAAGCACTTTCTCGTGACCCCGGTCGAGAAGGTCGGCATCCGCGTCGATGATGCGCCGTTCCTGGCGGTGGAGATGCAGAACGAGCAAGCCGAGCGTGGCGGCCGGCTCTTACGCTTCCGCACCAATGTCGACGATTGGGTGCCGTGCGATGGCGGGCATCGGCTGCGGTTCGAGATGGCGGCCGATGGCGGGCTCACGCCATATCTTCATGTCCGCAGCGATCTCTGGGCCAAGGTCACCCGCGCGCTCTATTACGATCTGGTTGACATGGGGGAAGAGCGGGTGGTCGATGGCCAGCCCATGTTCGGAATCGAATCCGGCGGCGAATTCTTCGCGATGGCGGATGCGAAGCAGGTGAGGGACGCGCTTTGAACGAGCCGATGCTGAAGAAGATGCAATCGGCGGCGATCGGCTCGGCGGAATTCTTCGCGCGGAGCAAGGCGCGGCTGAACTTCGACGTGCCGCCCGGCCTGGTCGATCCCAATATCATTCCGAGAACCGGCGACTCCGGCAACGATCGCATGCTCGAGATCATCGCCCAGGAGCAGCCGGTGCGGCCGGCGGCGGTGCTGATCCCGGTGGTCGATCATCCCGAGCCGACGGTGCTGCTGACGCAGCGCTCGGAGCATCTGAGCAGCCACGCCGGCCAGATTTCCTTTCCCGGCGGCAAGATCGATGCGACCGATGCTTCGCCGATGGATGCGGCATTGCGCGAGGCCTATGAGGAAGTCGGGCTGAAGCGCGACTTCATCGAGCCGATCGGCTATCTCGATCTCTACGGCACCGCGTTCGGCTTTCGCATCCTGCCGACGGTGGCGCGGGTGAAGCCCGGCTTCGAACTTGTCATCAACGAGGGCGAGGTCGTCGACGCCTTCGAGGTGCCGCTGGCGTTCCTGATGAACCCGGAGAACCACCAGATCCACTCCAAGGAATTCCGCGGCATGGAGCGTAGCTATTACGCGATGCCGTTCGCCGAGCGTTACATCTGGGGCGCGACCGCAGGCATCCTGCGGGTATTGTACGAACGGATTTATCTCGCATGATCCGTCCGGTCCTGACCGAACTTGGAATTTTCCTGATCCCGTTCGTGGCCTATGCGCTGTTCCTGATTGCGACCCGTTCCGGTGTGTTCGTGCAATCCTCGTGGCCCGCGCACCTCGTCGCCAAGCTGGTGCTGGGATCGCTGTTGCTCGTGATCGTCAGTTTCATCCTGCTCGCGCACTTTAGAGGGGCGCCGCCGGACTCGACCTACGTTCCCGCCCATATCGAGAACGGCAAGTTCATTCCGGGAGTTGAGATTCCCGGCACCGAAAAGCCTGGGGCCGGGAAATGAGCGAGGTGCGCGTGCTCGCCGACGCGCCGTGGCTGAAGTCCGGCCCGGCTGCCCGCGTGCTCGCTCTGCTCAACAGCAATAACGAAGAAGCCCGCGTGGTCGGCGGCGCCGTCCGCAACGCGCTTCTGAATATCCCGCCCGGCGATCTCGACATCGCCACCACGGCGCTGCCCGATGAGGTGGCGCGTCGCGCCAGGGCGGCGGGAATCAAATGCGTGCCGACCGGTATCGAGCATGGCACCGTGACACTGGTGGTCGACGCCGAGCCGGTCGAGGTCACGACCTTGCGCGAGGATACCGAAACCTTTGGCCGCAAGGCCAAGGTCGCGTTCGGCCGCGACTGGGTTCGCGATGCGGAGCGGCGCGACTTCACCATCAACGGCCTGTCGGTCGATGCCGAAGGCGTCGTGCACGACCATGTCGGCGGGCTCACCGATATCGCAGCCCGTCGCGTGCGCTTCATCGGCGACACCGGCCAGCGCATCGCCGAGGATTATCTGCGCATCCTGCGTTTCTTCCGCATGCATGCCGTCTATGGCGTCGGCGAGCCTGATCGCGCCGGCTATCTCGCCTGCATTGGCGGGCGCGCGGGACTGGCCAGTCTGTCCGCTGAACGCGTGCGCATGGAGATTTTGAAGATCATGGTCGCGGAGGGGGCGCTGGTTGCGGTCACCGCGATGGCGGATGCCGGTCTTCTGCAGGCGATCCTCGGCGGCGTCACCTATGCCGGTCCATTGGCCACGATGATCTCGGCGGAACGCACGCTGGGGCTGGCGCCGAGCGCGGTGCGCAGGCTTGGCGCGCTCTCGGTGGCGGTGACGGAGGACGCCAAACGCCTGGCGGCGCGGCTGCGTCTCACCAACGCGGAAGCCAAGGCGCTGGATTCCATGGGCCATCGCTGGTGGCGGCTTACGGAGATGGACGAGGCGAGGGCGCGGCGGCGGCTCTATCGGCTCGGAGAGGAGCAGTATCGCGACCGGTTGCTGCTGTCATGGGCACGCGCCGGAGGAAGCCAGAACTTCGCTGACAATCGCGCCGCCTATTGGCGCGAGTTTGCCATCCTGTCGCAGCGCTGGACCGCGCCGAAATTCCCGCTGCGGGCCGCTGATTTCATCGCGCGCGGCATTGCCGAAGGCCCGGCACTCGGTCACGTGCTGACGCTGGCGGAAGACGCCTGGCTGGCGGCGGACTTTCCGCTCGATCCGTCCGCGCTGTCTGATATCGCCGACCAGACCGTCGCTCGTTTCACCCGGGACCATCGCTTGTGAATTGGTCCTCGTGAACATCCTCGCGGGCTTTGCCGACATTTCGATTGTGCAACTGTTGCTGGTGGCCGGCGTCGCGCTGTTTGCCTCCGTGGTCGGCGGCCTCGCCGGCTACGGCACCGGCGCACTGATGCCGCTGGTGCTGGTGCCGCTGATCGGCGCCGAACCGGTGGTACCGATCATCGCGATCTCCTCGATCTTCACCAATATCAGCCGCTTCGTCGCCTATTTCCGTTATGCCGACCGCCGCCGCGCGCTGATCGTGATGTCGGCCGCGGCGCTGACCACCGCGCTCGGCGCCTATGGCTACACGCGGCTGTCGGGTGCCGGTGCGGCGCTGGTGATCGGCAGCATGCTGATCCTGAGCGTGCCGCTGCGCCGCCTGGCCAAACGCCGCGATCTCAAAATCAGCGACACCGGGCTCGGCGCCGGCGCGGTCGGCTACGGTCTCCTGGTCGGCGGCACCTCGGGCTCCGGCGTGATCCTGCTGTCGCTGTTGATGGCGGTCGGCCTCGAGGGTGCTGCCGTGATCGCGACCGATGCCGTGATTTCGGTTGCGACCAGCATCATCAAGATTTCAGTGTTTGGGTTCGCCGGCGTCGTCACCGCGCAGGTGCTCGCCTTTGCGGTCCTGATCGGGGCCATCTCGGTCCCCGGCGCGTTTCTGGCGAAAGCCTTTGTCGAACGCATGCCGGTGCATATCCACACCGCGATCCTCGATGCCGCCGTCATTACCGGCGGCGTGGTGATGATCTCAAGCGCCGCGCGACCGCTTTTCAGCTAGAAGGCGGCGCGCCTGTTGGACGTCGCCGGAAAACGATACCGCCGAGCATTCGACCCGGCGGTATCGCAAGTTGCTATCACGCTACCTTCTTGCTCTTTTTCTTCTTGTGGTCGTCGTCCTCATCCTCGTCGTTTTTGCTCTCGTCTTCGTCCTGCTCGTCTTCCGCATCATCGATTTCGGCGGGTTCGAGGACGGCCTTGGGCAGCGTTTCGCGAAACAGATCGCCTTCGCCGCCCATCCACAGGCACTCGACCGTGTCGTCGTTGACCTCGGCCACCGTCAGCGGGTGACCGCCGGATTTCAGAATAACAACATCGCCTGGCTTCAATTCCATGATCTTCCCTCCACGCTGAGTGACGCGACTGGCAGACTATCCGTCGGTCATGACAGGTCGATCACGGTCAGCCGTTTTCGGCGGGGGATTTGAGCGGGCGGAACCGAAGGCTCTACGGCAGCAGTTCCGTCAGCGAGCGGATGATGCGGTCGGGCCTGATCGTGGAATCCGCGGGCAGGCCGTCGCCGTGCACGTCGATCCAGATCGCATAGATGCCAAGGCGCTGCGGCGCCTCGACTTCCCATTCCAGATTGTCACCGATCATCCAGGTCTCGGGCGCGGTGACGCCGAGGGCGGCCATCGCATGCAGATAGGCGCGCTCTTCCGGTTTGCCAAAACCGTGCTCGCCCTCGATCTGGATATGATCGAAGCGATGCGAAAACGCAAAACGCTCGACCTTGGCGCGCTGCGGGCCGGCGGCGCCGTTGGTCACCAGCGCCAGTTTCACCCCGTGCGCCTTCAGCGCGTCGATCGCATCATGCGCGCCGGGGAAGACGAACATTTCTTCTTCGCGGTAGGCGCTGAAGCGATTGGCGAGGCGTGTCGCCAGGTCCTGCGACAGCGGCGCGTGGCCGGCCGCAGAAAGCGCCGCAAAGCCGTTGCCGACCACAATGTGCCGGGCCTCTTCGAGCCTCAAGCGCCACTCTGCGCCGGCCTTGCCCCAGAATTCCCGGCCCGAGGCCAGCACTGCTGCGGCGACCTGTTGCGACGTCGTCGAACCGAACTCGTCGGCGAATTCCGCCGTGACCTTGTTCCAGGCGATCTCGGGGCGGCCATAGGCCGACAGGATGGTGTCATCCATGTCGATCAGCATCGCGCGGGGCAGTTGCGTCATTTTGTTTGAGGCCATCTGTTCAGGGCCATTTCACTTCGGGCGGCATCGACGACAGGATTGAATCGACATTGCCGCCGGTCTTCAAGCCAAAGGTGGTGCCGCGATCATAGAGCAGGTTGAATTCGACGTAGCGTCCGCGGCGCACCAGTTGTTCTTCACGATCGGCCGGCGTCCACGGCGTTGCAAAATTCTTCCGTACCAGCTCGGGATAGATTTTCAGGAAGGCGCAGCCGACGTTCCGGGTAAAGGCGAGGTCGGCATCCCAGTCGCCGGAATCGTGGTGATCGTAAAAGATGCCGCCGATGCCGCGGGCTTCCTTGCGATGCGGCAGATAGAAATACTCGTCGCACCACTTCTTGTATTTGTCGTAATCGGCAACGCCGTTCGGCCCGCTGCAGGCCTCTTTCATCGCAGCGTGAAAGGCAATCGTATCGGCGTCTTCCTGGGTGCGCCGGCGCTCGAGCACCGGCGTGAGATCCGCGCCGCCGCCGAACCACGCTTTCGTCGTCACCACGAAGCGCGTGTTCATGTGGACGGCAGGGACGTGCGGGTTGCGCATATGCGCAATCACGGAAATGCCGGACGCCCAGAACCGGGGATCGTCGGTGGCGCCTGGAATCTGCGAGCGGAATTCGGGGCTGAATTCGCCGTGCACGGTCGAACAGTGCACGCCGACCTTCTCGAACAGCCGCCCGTACATCATCGACATGACGCCGCCGCCGCCGGGTTGGCCGGTGTGGTCGGCACGCTCCCACGGCGTGCGCACGAAACATCCCGCATCGCCAGGATAGAGCGCGGCCGGGGGATCCTCTTCCAGCCGCTCGAAGGCTAAGCAGATGTCGTTGCGCAGCGCCTCGAACCAGCTCCGTGCCCGCGCCTTGCGATCCTCGATGACGGCGATGTCCATGCGGAATTACCTAACGTTTATTCTCCGTCATTGCGAGGAGCGTAAGCGACGAAGCAATCCATATCTTTCGTGCAGCACGATGGATTGCTTCGCTTCGCTCGCAATGACGACTCCAATCTAGCCTTGCGGACCGTAATAGGTGCAGCTCTCGTTGCAGCTGTCGCGGTGGACGCTGACGCGCGTGATCGTTCCCGCGTGCTGGACCCGCTCGAAGATGAAGCGCGACAGGTTCTCCAGCGTCGGCGGTCCGAGTGCCGCGACCCTGTTCAGAAGCTTGTGGTCGAGCGTCTTCTGCACCTCCGCCATGCTGCGTTCGAGCAGGCCGAGATCGAGCACCATCCCCGTTGCGGGATCGGGCGTGCCGCGCATGGTCACTTCAGCGCGAAACGAGTGGCCGTGGATTTCCTCGCTGGCGGCGCCAAACGTCGTTCCCGGCAGCGAATGCGCGGCCTCGAAGCGAAACGATTTCGTCAGTTCCCACATCGTAAAAACTCAAATCCTATCTGATACCGAGGGTCTTGTGCGTCTGCACGCTGAGCCGCCATTTGGGGTTCTGCAGGCAGTAATCCACCGCGCGCGCGGTGTTTTCGATGGCGTCGGGCCCGTCCATCGGCTGCAGCGAGAAGCGCTCGAAGGCGAGATTTTCGAATTGCTCGGGGACCGCCCCCGCTTGCGGATAGACCAGCTTCAGTTCATGGCCGCGGCGCACCACGAGGTCGCTACCGGCTTTCGGGCTGACGCAGATCCAGTCCATCCCCTCCGGCGGCTCGATGGTACCGTTGGTCTCGATGCCGATCTCGAAGCCGCGCGCATGCAGCGCGTCGATAAAGGGCGTGTCGACCTGCAGCAGCGGCTCGCCGCCGGTCAGCACCACGTAGCGGTTGGCGTTGGCCCCGGTCCATTGCGCGGCGATGGTATCGGCGAGCGCGTCAGCCGAGGCGTAGCGGCCGCCCAGCGTGCCGTCGGTGCCTACAAAATCGGTATCGCAGAACGTGCAGGTCGCCGTGGCGCGGTCCTGTTCGCGGCCGCTCCAGAGGTTGCAGCCTGAAAAACGGCAAAACACCGCCGCACGGCCGGCATGCGCGCCTTCGCCCTGCAGGGTCAGAAAAATCTCTTTGACCGCGTAGCTCACCATCTCTCCATCAGGCGGCTGAACCGGTTTGCCGCAGCGCCTCGCCGAGCGCCATGGCGGCCGCCATCGCCACATTTAGCGAACGCAGGCCCGGCTTGATCGGGATCACCAGCCGCGCATCGGCGACGTGGGCGACCTCATCAGGGACCCCGGCGGATTCCCGCCCGAACAGCAGGATGTCGTCCGGCTGGTAGCGGTAATCCAGGTAGGAGCTGGCCGCCTTGGTCGTAAACAGGACCAGCCGGAAGCCCTCGTCGTTACGCCATTGCTCGAATTTTGGCCACGAGTCGTGGCGTGTAATAGCGACATGGTCGAGATAGTCCATGCCGGACCGGCGGAAATGCCGGTCGGAAACCGGGAAGCCCGCGGGCTCGATAATATGGGCCGCAACATCCAGGCACGCGCACAGGCGCAGAATCGTTCCGGTGTTCTGGGGGATATCGGGCTGGAAGAGCGCAATCTGCATGATGTTGGCGGCCTCTGAAGCCCTGATGAAATGACTGAATAATCACAGCCCGAGCCGGATTTAGTGCATTGCACGCTTGCGAGCCGATAGCGGGCTTGCGCTCTTACGGCAAGGGTGCCAATAGAACGATTCTGGACTGCTTGTTCCGCCCGGATTGGCGGGCAAAAGCGGTCTTTCTGCCGCCGCGGGGGCCGCGGGCGCCGGCAGCCACTTTCGGGCGCGATTCCTGCGTCTCCGGGGCGGTTCCGCTGGCTGCAGATGAGAAAGGGCTTGGAATCGTGACGACAGCGTCTTCGGCGGACCATCCGACACGCCGTGATTTCCTTTTTGTTGCAACGGGAGCCGTCGCCGCCGTAGGCGCCGCTGCCACTGTTTGGCCGCTCGTTGCCCAGATGAACCCGGACGCCGCGACGATTGCGGCCGGTGCGCCGATCGAGGTCGATCTGACGCCGATCGCCGAGGGACAGGACATCAAGGTGTTCTGGCGCGGCAAGCCGATCTACATCAGTCATCGTACCAAGAAACAGATCGACGAGGCGCAGAAGGTTCCGTTGGCGAGCCTGCCTGATCCGCAGGCCGACTCGGCCCGCGTCAAGCCGGGCCATGACCAGTGGCTGGTCGTGATCGGTATCTGCACCCATCTCGGCTGTATCCCGATCGCCCATGAGGGCAGCTACGACGGCTTCTTCTGCCCCTGCCACGGCTCGCAATACGACTCCTCGGGCCGTATCCGCCAGGGGCCTGCGCCGACCAACCTGCCGGTGCCGCCCTACACGTTCGTTTCCGATACCAAAATCCAGATCGGCTAAGGCCCGGACGCCCGTCCGGGACCTTAATCCGTCGCGTCGTTTTACTTCCTCAGGATCGCATCAATGAGCGGACCATCCGATTTCCAGCCGACCAACCCCGCCTTGAAGTGGATCGAACGGCGCCTCCCGATCATGGGCCTCGTCCATTCCTCGTTCGTGGCCTATCCGACGCCGCGTAACCTGAACTACTGGTGGACCTTCGGCGCCATCCTCTCGATGATGCTGGGCCTGCAGATCCTGACCGGCGTGATCCTGGCGATGCATTACACGCCGCATGCCGATATGGCCTTCAAGTCGATCGAGCTGATCGTGCGCGACGTCAATTACGGCTGGCTGCTGCGCAACATGCACGCCTGCGGCGCCTCGATGTTCTTCTTCGCCGTCTACATCCACATGTTCCGCGGCCTGTATTACGGGTCGTACAAGGAGCCGCGCGAAATCCTCTGGATCCTCGGCGTCATCATCTACCTCCTGATGATGGCGACCGGCTTCATGGGCTACGTGCTGCCGTGGGGCCAGATGAGCTTCTGGGGCGCCACCGTCATCACCAATCTGTTCTCGGCCATTCCCTATTTCGGCGAGAGCATCGTGACCTTGCTATGGGGCGGCTACTCGGTCGGCAATCCGACATTGAACCGCTTCTTCTCGCTGCATTATCTGCTGCCGTTCGTGATCGCCGGCGTGGTCGTGCTGCACATCTGGGCGCTGCACGTTGCCGGCCAGAACAATCCGGCCGGCGTCGAGCCGAAGACGGAAAAGGACGTCGTGGCGTTCACACCCTACGCGACCATGAAGGATGCGTTCGGCGTTTCCTGCTTCATGCTGTTCTTCGCCTGGTTCATCTTCTACATGCCGAACTATCTCGGCGACGCCGACAACTACATCCCGGCCAATCCCGGCGTGACGCCGGCGCACATCGTGCCGGAATGGTACTATCTGCCGTTCTACGCCATCCTGCGTTCGATCCCGAACAAGCTCGCCGGTGTGGTGGCGATGTTCGGCGCGATCCTGATCCTGGCCTTCCTGCCCTGGCTCGACAGCGCCCGGACTAAATCCTCGAAGTATCGCCCGCTGGCGAAGCAGTTCTTCTGGATCTTCGTGGTGGTCTGCGTGCTGCTGGGCTGGCTCGGCGGCAAGCCCGCCGAAGGCATCTACGTGATCGCCGGCCGCGTGCTGACGTTCTGCTACTTCGCCTACTTCCTGATCGTGCTGCCGCTGCTCAGCCGGATTGAAACGCCGAGGCCGGTGCCGAATTCGATCGCCGACGACGTGCTGGCCAAGACCGGAAGCAAATCGACGCCGATGGTGTCCTCCGTGATCGCGCTTGCGGTCGCGGGCGCGCTGTTCGCAGGGTCCGTGCAGGACGCCCGTGCGGCCGAGGGACAGGAAATTCCGCCGTCGCAGAAATGGTCGTTCTCGGGTCCGGTCGGCAAGTTCGACCGCGGCTCACTGCAGCGCGGCCTGAAGGTCTATAAGGAAGTCTGCGCGGCCTGCCACGGCCTGTCCTATATCGCGTTCCGCAATCTCGCCGATGCCGGCGGCCCCGGCTTTTCGTCGGCTCAGGCGGCGGCATTCGCGTCCGACTACAAGGTCAAGGACGGTCCGAACGACGCGGGCGACATGTTCGAACGCCCCGGCCGGCCGGCCGATTACTTTCCGTCCCCGTTCCCGAACGATCAGGCGGCGCGGGCCGCCAATGGCGGCGCATTGCCGCCGGACCTGTCGCTGATCACCAAGGCGCGTTCCTATGCGCGCGGCTTTCCGCAGTTCATCTTCGACTTCTTCACCCAGTTCCAGGAGCAGGGCCCGAACTACGTCAGCGCGGTGATGCAGGGCTACGAGGAAAAGCCGCCGGCCGGATTCACGCTGCCGGAAGGCTCCAACTACAACAAGTATTTCCCCGGCCACGCCATCAAGATGCCGAAGCCGCTCTCCGACGGCCAGGTCACCTACGACGACGGCTCGCCGGCAACCACCGCGCAATACGCCAAGGACGTCACGACGTTCCTGATGTGGACCGCGGAGCCGCACATGGAAGCGCGCAAGAAACTGGGCATGCAGGTGTTCGTGTTCCTGATCCTGCTCACGGGCCTGCTCTACTTCACCAAGAAGAAGATCTGGGCCGACGCGCACTAATCTTCTTGGCGGCAATGTGAATTCGGAAAAGCCCCTGCGGGGGCTTTTTTGTTGGGTGGGGACCACGTGTCGCGGACGCGGTGCAGCGCTCTCCCGGCGATGCGAAGCATCGTCCGGTTGCGCTGCTCCGCAGAGCCGGGACCCAAACACTTTTCGCTCTGGTACATGGGGCCCGGCTCAGTTGCGCATCACGCCGAAGAGCGGCGTGAAGCGCAGCATCCGGGGCACGAGAACATTCTCGCGCAACGGATTGCGTTGGGATCGCACAGCGGCCAAAATAGCCGTCAATCCGCCAGCCAAGAAAAATCCCCGGAGGAACCCATGGGTACCAGCATCACGTTCAAGCGCCCGGACGGCAAGGACGCCGGCGGCTACCTCGCCAATGCTTCGCGCGGCAATGCGCCGGGCGTGGTCGTGATCCAGGAATGGTGGGGGCTGCAGGATCAGATCAAGGGAATGTGCGACCGCTTCGCGCTGGCGGGCTTCGACGCGCTGGCGCCCGATCTCTACAAGGGCACGGTGGTGCCGTATCACGACACGGACGCCGCCGGCAAAGAGATGAACTCGCTGGATTTCATGGACGCGACGACGCAGACCGTACGCGGTG
>JACDAG010000764.1 GCA_013695565.1 Bradyrhizobium sp. | reverse complement strand
GGTCGATGTAGGAAGTGAGATCACCGCCCCAAAGCGCCGAATACAGCGCCTGTGGCTTGGCCTGCAGGATCTTGGTCACGACCTCGGTATAATCGGGCTGGAACAGCTTTGGCCAGGCGTCGCTGATGACTTCGACATCGGGCGCGAACTTCTTGAGGTAATAGACGAACTCGCCGGTGGTGTCGCGGCCGTACGCATAGTCAGGCGAACAGGTCGCCCATTTCTTCAAGCCCTTGGCCTTGGCGATGGCCGCGGCATAGCCGCCGCCGACGATCGAATCGTGCACCCCCTGCCGCGCGGTGCGGAACGCATTGGGAATGTGCTGTTTGGGATCGGCGGTCAGCGCCGAGGTTTCCGAATTGGTGTGAATGCACAACACGCCGAGATCGCGCGCGACTTCATGCACCGCGAATGCTCCGGATGACGCTTCGGCATCGAGCAGCAGCTCACACCCATCGGTGTTCACCAGTTCGCGCGCGACGCGGGCGGCTTCCTGCGGCTGTCCCTTGGAATCGCGGATCACCATTTCGATCTGCCGTCCGGCCAGGCCGCCCGCGGCGTTGACCTTATCGACTTCCAGCATCACGCCGTTGCGCGATGAAGTTCCGAGCTGCGCCACCCGGCCGGAGAGAATGGTGGGCATGCCGACCTTGATGGTTTTGGCCTGCGCCCGCGCCACCCACGGCGTCGCGAAAGTCACGGCACCGGCGCCCATCAACGCCAACGTTGAACGGCGGCTGATGCCCGGTTTGCGGGTTCTCGTCATTATAATTCCCTCCCTCTCGGGTTTGCGTTCCCAGTTTTCCTGCCCAAATCCCTGCCGGAGATCGTGTCGTCTCCGTACTCACAAGGATTTCAGAGCAAGGGGGGTGACGTCAAGCCAAAGATGAATTACGACTCATAATTCATCTAGACGGAGATGGGGCCGGAGACGGGCCTCCTAAACGGCAAAATGATCAATCTCTCCAGCTTCATCGCCTTCCACGCCCGGCGGACGCCGGACCGCTGTGCGCTGAAATACCGCGGCGAGGACATCTCCTACGCCGCGTTCGACCGTCGCGTCGCCCGGGTGGGCGGATGGCTCGCCTCGCGCGGAATCGGTGCCGGCGATGTCGTCGCGGTCTTGATGAAGAACAGCACCGCGTTTCTCGAACTCGTCTTTGCGACCAGCCATATCGGCGCGGTGTTTCTACCGATCAATTACCGGCTGTCAGCCGACGAGGTCAGCTACATCGTCGGCAATTCCGGCGCGCGCATCCTGATCGCGGATGAAGAGTTGGCGAACATCGCAACCGGCGGCGCGCCCGTGGTGTTGCTCGACGAGGCCGCGCGGTCCGGCATCTCGCAACTCGCACCCGACATCGCCCCCGCCCCGATGCATCCAAGGCAAACGCGCGACCTGATGCGGCTGATGTACACCTCGGGCACCACCGACCGGCCGAAGGGCGTGATGCTCAGCTATGAGAACATGTTCTGGAAGTCGGCCGACCAGACATTGGTGCTGGGATTGAATGCCGAGACGCGGTTGCTGGTGGTCGGCCCGCTCTATCATGTCGGCGCACTCGATCTGCCGGGGATTGCTGTGCTCTGGCACGGCGGCATGCTTTCGATCCACCGCAACTTCGAACCCGAGCAGGCCCTGGCGGCGATCGCTGCCGAAAAGCTGAACGCAGCCTGGTTCGCGCCCGTCATGACCACGGCGATCCTCATTTGCCCGACCCGTGACCGCTATGATGTCTCCAGCCTGCGATGGGTGATCGGCGGCGGCGAGAAGACACCGGAAGCCCGCATTCGCAGCTTCTCGGAATACTTCCAGAGCGCCCGCTACATCGACGCCTATGGGCTGACCGAGACCTGCGGCGGCGACACCTTCATGGAGCAAGGTCGCGAGATCGAGAAGATCGGATCGACCGGCCGCGCCATCGCCCATGTCGAGCTCGAAATCCGCGACGATGCCGGCAACCGCCTTCCATCAGGCGCGAATGGCGAAATCTGCCTGCGCGGACCCAAGGTCACGCAAGGCTACTGGAAGGATCCCGAGAAAACCGCGGCCGCCTTCTTCGGCGATTGGTTCCGCACCGGTGATGTCGGCTATCTCGACGAAGACGGATTCCTTTATCTCACCGACCGCAAGAAGGACATGATCATCTCCGGCGGAGAGAATATCGCGTCTTCCGAAGTAGAGCGTGTAATCTACGAATTGCCGCAGGTGCGCGAATGCGCCGTGATCGGCATGCCCGACGCGCGCTGGGGTGAGAAGCCCGTTGCGATCGTGGTGCTCGGGGAAGGCGCGGCGCTGGACCTGTCTGCCCTCACAGATCATTGCCGCGCGCGGCTCGCCGGCTTCAAGGTACCGAAACAATTGATCATCCGCGATAGCCTGCCGCGCAATCCATCCGGCAAGGTACTCAAGCGCGTACTGCGCGCCGAACTGGAGGCCCACGCATGACGCAGGCAACACCGGCCAATTCAAGAAAGGTCGTAAAGCTCAACCGTGTCGAGCGCAACGCCTGGACCAAGCGCAAGATATTCGATGCCGCGACCAAGATCGTCGGCAAATACGGCTATGCCGAAGCCTCGGTTGCCCGCATCACCGAGGAAGCCGGCGTCGCCCAGGGTACCTTCTACAATCACTTCGAAAATCGCCAGCAGCTGCTCGATCAATTGCTTCCGAAAATCGGCCTCGACATGGTTCGCTTCATCCGCGCGCGCACCGGCACCGCGCAAACGGCGCGGCAGGAAATCGAACGCTTCAGCGCCTTCTTCGATTTCATCCGCGAGGTGCCGGAATTTTTGCGCATCCTCAACGAGGCCGAATTCTTTGCGCCGATCGGCTACCAGAAGCATTTCGACAATATTTCGACGGCCTATGTCCGCATCCTGCAACGCGCTCGGCTTGCCGGCGCGGTTGACAGCTACAGCGACGAGGAGTTCGAAGCGATCGTTCAAATATTGATGGGCGCACGCGGCTATCTCAGTCGGCGGTATTCCTACTCAGGCGGCGCGGTCGGGGCCGTGCCTGATCATGTCATCTCCGCCTACCAGAAGCTGGTGACGCGCGGGCTTTTCAATTCAGCCGGCAAAGGCAACGACCATGAGCGCTGAAGGCATTATTCTCGTCACCGGTGGCAGCCGCGGCATTGGTGCTGCGACCGCGGCGCTTCTGGCCCAACAAGGCCAGCGCGTTGTGATCGTCGATATTGTCCCGGAGCCACTTTCAGACACCAGGACGATCCTGTGGCCCGCCCCCTTCGATGTCGCCAGCGAGAGCGCCGTCGTCAACGGCATTGCCGATATCGAGGCCTCGCACGGCCCGATCACAGGTCTTGTCAACGCCGCCGGCGTGTTCGGCAAGATGCATCCGGTCGAACGCGTGCGGATGGACCAATGGGACCGCGAGGTCAATATCGACCTGCGCGGCACATTTCTGGTCGCTCGCAGCGTTGGCGTCAAAATGGCGGAGCGCCGGCATGGCGCCATCGTCAATGTCGCATCGGTTGCCGGCATGACTTCCGGTCCGATCCACGCTTACACCGCCGCCAAAGCCGGCGTCATTCAGATTACACAGACGCTTGCCGCCGAATGGGGGCGCACCGGCGTGCGCGTCAATGCCGTCTCTCCCGGATTCACCCGCACCGTTGCCCTTGAGGCCGGCATTGCCTCGGGCGCGCTCAACAAGCGCCTGCTCGAAAGCCCGACGGCGATGAACCGTCTGGTAGAGCCGATCGAGGTCGCGCAGGCGATCGCGTGGCTGCTCTCGCCGATGAGCAGCGGTGTCACCGGCATCAACCTGCCGGTCGACGCCGGATATATCGCAGGCTCCACCTGGGCTGCCTATGGCGGCCTGCGCGAAGCCCCGGGCGCGTAACGAGGACACCAGCATGAACATCGAAACGCCCCGCAAGAAACTCGATCTCGCATCCGCCATCGCCGAAGGCGATATCCGGGTGCTGCTGATGGTGCTGGTCCACATGACCGGCGACGAACGCTGGTTGGAGCCGCCATATAAACCGCGGCGCGACGTTCGCCTGATCCCCGATCCCGAGGCCGGCTTGTCCCGGGAAATCCAGGATGAAATCCGCGTTGCCGTCGTCAAGCTGTTCGCCAATGGCGAGCCGAAGCCCGTCATCACCGACCCCGGCGACGAATTGATGCTGAGGATGATGCGCGCGACGCTGGGCGAAAACGTCACCCCGGAATATGCACCGCTGATGCGTGAGGAAATGACTTTTGTCCCCCGTGACATCAACTGGCGCAAACGCCCTGCGGACGAGAAGCTGGCGCAACAGCATGTCCTGATTGTCGGTGCCGGCGTCTGCGCCATTGCGCTTGGCGTCGCGCTTGGCCGGCTCGGCATTCCCTATACCATCGTCGAGAAGAACGCCGAGCTCGGCGGCACCTGGTATGTCAACCGCTACCCCGGTTGCGGCGTCGATACGCCAAACCACTCCTATTCGTTCTCGTTCGGCGCGCGAAATCCGTGGACCCGCTATTTCGCACAGCGCCAGGAGCTGCTCGACTATCTCAAGAAAGTCGCGCTCGAATATGACATCCGCAAGCACTTGCGGCTGAACACCGAACTGAAATCCTCGCGCTGGGATGAGACCAAGCGGCGCTGGATTTCGACGTTGAAGACGGCCGACGGCGAGGAGACTTTTGAATCGACAACGCTCGTGAGTGCGATCGGTCAGCTCAACGACCCCTCGCCTGCGCATTTTGAGGGTGAAGAAAATTTTAGGGGTCAGACCCTGCATTCGGCCTTGTGGTCGGACGACATCAAGTTCGACGGAAAACACGTCGCTGTCATCGGCACCGGCGCCACCGCGATGCAGCTGGTGCCGTCGATCGCCGACCGGGTGGCGTCATTGACCGTCTATCAACGCACCGCGCAATGGTCGCGGCCGGTCGCGGGCTATTCCGACCCGATCAGCGACGGCGCACAATGGCTGCTCGCGCATTTGCCGTTTTACGTGCAGTGGTATCGCTTCAACATGTTCTGGCGCTACGGCGACGGGCTGCTGCCGTTCCTGCGCAAGGACCCGGACTGGCCGCATCCCGATCGCGCCGTGAACAAGGGCAACGATCGCCATCGCGAGGAGCTCACCGACTTCATCCTGTCCGAACTGAAGGACCGTCCTGACCTGATCGAGAAATGCGTGCCGACCTACCCGCCCTACGGCAAGCGCATCCTGCTCGACAATAACTGGTTCAAGACCCTGACAAAGCCGAATGTCGAACTGGTCACCGACAAGATCGAACATTTCACAGCTGACGGCATTGTTGCCTCGGGCGGCAAATCGCGGCAAGCCGACATCATCGTGATCTCGACCGGCTTCAAGGTCACCGAGATGGCGGCGCGTCTCAATATCACCGGCCGTGACGGCAAGGATCTCAGGCAGGCCTGGGCCAACGATAACCCGACCGCCTATCTCGGACTCACGGTGCCGGATTTTCCGAACTTCTTCGTGATGCTCGGGCCCAACTCCGGGCCTGCGCATGGCGGCAGCGTGATCTTCCAGTCGGAATGCCAGAGCCGCTACATCAGCGCCTGCCTGGTCGAGATGATCGAACGCGACATTGCTGCGATCGATGTTCGCCAGGACGCTCACGATCGGTACATCGAAAAAGTCGACGCCGAACACGAGCAGCTGATCTGGTCCCATCCGGGCATGACGACCTATTACCGCAACGCTCAAGGTCGGGTGTTCTCGGCGATGCCGTGGCGATTCGTCGATTACTGGACGATGACGCACGATCCGGATTTCACCCAGTATCGCCAGACCAAGGCGTGACTTGATCGGCTCAATTTCTGCTCGACGGCGCCGGAACCATCTTCCATCTGGTGGGCTTACGCACCGGAACTAAAGCGCGGTTTCGCACAGCATTTCGCACAGCATAACTTGACAGCTGACAATATCTGCCGCAGCATTTCGAATGCTGCACCTGTCGGGGTAGCGGAGCCTTCGGCTCCCTGCTTTGCGGGAATGGCGACCGATCATGTGATCGACCTGCAAGCAGCGGATGCGGACATATGTCCGTCGGGCCCACTCTTGGAGAGGAGCACGATGCCACCGGCTAAGCCTGTGACCTTGCTCAACGGCAAGGTCTCGGCGCAAATTGGGTGAACAGCAGCTGCTCGCCCCGTTGTGCCGCCCTAAAAATCCAAACATATCGGCAGGATCGGAGCGCAAAGGCCACGCGGCTTTCGATTCTGAGAATGCACTGGTCTGTACCAGAAATCCTTCGCCTATAACGAAGATGTAGGGCCCCGCGCTGCTTGAATGCACCGGGGGCCCATTCGTTTGTGTCGGTGACAGCATTCGGGCACTCGACGAGGCCTCCGCAGATTGCGTCTGCCGTTCGGATCGGAAACAATTGTCCGATCAGGGCAGGGAACGGCGATGACAAAACCACGGTTGCGAATCTACACCGACTACAAGAGCCCCTACGCGTTCGTCGCCAACAAGCGGCTGTTCGAACTCGAGGAAGCATACGACGTCGAACTGGAATGGTTGCCCTATACGCTGCGCGTCGCCGAATTCATGGGCACCGTGGAAGAGCGCACCCCGCATTTCTGGCGCAAGGTGCGCTACGCCTATATGGACGCACGGCGCTATGCCAACGCACAGGGCCTCACCATGAAAGGCCCACGGCGCATTTATGATGCCTTCTATGCCAGCGCCGGCATGCTGTTCGCGCAGCGTCATGGCCTGTTTCGCCCCTACCACGACACGGTGTTCCGCCGCTTCTGGAGCCATGACCTCGAAATCGACGAGCTGTCGGATATCTCGGGCGTGATCTCCTCAGTTGGCGGTTCGGCCCAGGATTTCGAAGCCTATGTCCACGGCCCCGCAAGGGCCGAACATGACCGCATCATCGACGAGGCGGAAGAGCTCGGCGTGTTCGGCGTGCCGACCATGGTCTTCAACGGCGAATTGTTCTGGGGCGGCGACCGCATCGATTTCCTGATCGAGCGCATCAAGAACCCTCAATCGATCGCGGCCGCGCTGGGCAGCCGGCACCGGAAATGATCCCGCAGCGCCGGCGTTTTCAATCTGTTTACCGACTTTGGCTAACCTGTCCGATGGTTGAATCGCCGGGACCGGGGCATGTTCAGAGAAAGCCAGCCGATCGCCTATGACGCGCCTGCCGACCTGAAGAAGTGGCCCTCGCTGAAAAACGAGCGGGTCAGCAGCAAGACTGCGTATCTCGTTTACAACGGAACATTGGCGGACTGCATCCGGCAATTGCTGGCAAAGCCGATCAGGCAGATTTCGCTCTACGACATCGTCACCGAGCGCCAGCCGGCATTCGACGGCAACGTGCTGTCGCCCGGCGACGCCGCTGAGATCGCGATGCGCAAGGATTTTCCTAAAGCCTGAGCTTCTCAGGAAGCCATCAAGTGAGGCCAGCAGCCGGTGCGCTCCAGCACCGGCTGCAACGCTGTGCGATGCTCTGCGTTGAGCGCGGCAAATTTATCGCGGAGCTGTTGCAGGCACTTCACCTGATATTTGAACGGTGCCAGCGTGTAAGGCAGGGCCCAGACATTGATCTCCAGCCGGTCCAGGCCCTTCGCGAAAGCTTCCGCGTTTGCGACCAGGAACGGCAGATAAAGCTCGCCGGCAATCCTCAACAGCGCCTCGGCCATTCCGCCGAGCGCCTGCTCGCGCGGATACCATTCGCCCTCGACGCCGGACGCATCGTCCAGCCGCCGCACCCAATGATCCGAGAACGGTGCTTTCTCACGCATTATCCGCATCGGCGTCGGGTCGGTCGCCATCTCGCTGAGCTGGCCGAACCAGGCGAAGTCAGCAAGCGATGGCCGGCTGCCGAACAAATAGCTGGTCATGCCGACATGCGGCTCGAACGACGCCAGCATTCGTAAATAGCTCTCTTCGAGCAACGGTTTGTTCTCGGCGGTCGCGCCTAGAATGACCATGCGCGAAATCTGCCGTTGGCGGAACTGCTCGATCTCTTCAACGCTGCCAGTGTCGGCCTCCGACACCGACCACTCCTCGCCGGCCCAGCGCGAGACATAGGCCTGATCCTCCGGGTCCCACCAGCGATACAGGAACAGCGGCTTGACCGCCCATTCGTCGGCAAGGTCTTCAAGCAAGTCGCAGACGAACGCGACGGCCTTGTCATCGGGAATAACCGACCGCTCCTGATGGCGGCGCTCCAGATCGTAGGCCAGTGTCGTGCTCTCGCCACGAAACGTACCGTCGGGATATTGCAGCACCGGGATCAGGTGCGGGCGCAGATGCTCGGTCGCCTTGCGCAGCGCCTTGGTCATGATGACCCAATCGAAGGGAATCCGGCGGTAACGCATCAACGCACGCAGCTTGATGGCGTAAGGCGACGCCGTCGAACCGATCAACTGATATCGTCCTGTCATTGCGTTGACCTAGACCGAAAATGCCGGGTCCTGATAGCAACATGGGTCCGGATACTCGCACTGAAGCTGCTTTTTCGCCAATGGCGCATTCGGATTTCGCCCGCCAGCCTTGCAATAAACCGGTAGGGCTCGCCTTGCGGCGCAGCGAGTTCTGCCGCTATCCTGCCTGCCAATGAAGGGGCCCTGCCCGACCCAATAACCGCCCAGTGGAGAAACCCCATGAATCCTCCCGTCAGTTCGCCTGCCATCAAGGTCGTCAAATCGGTTAGGGAACAGGTGAGCGCTGAGGAATGGCAGGCGCGGGTCGATCTCGCCGCGTGTTACCGGCTCACCGAGATGTACGGCATGACCGAGATGATCGCCAACCACATCTCCTGCCGGGTGCCGGGAACGACCGATCAGTTCCTGATCAATCCCTACGGAATGCTCTACGAAGAGATCAACGCCTCCTGCCTGATCAAGGTCGATGTCGAGGGCAACACGCTGCTCAACGTCACCGACTACAACGTCAACCTCGCCGGCTTCGTCATTCACAGCGCCATCCATATGGCCAAGCACGATATGGATTGCGTTGCGCACACGCACACGCCGGCCGGAATGGCGGTGTCGGCGATGGAATGCGGCATCCTCCCGATCGCGCAAACCTCGATGCGGTTTCTCCACGTCGCCTATCATGATTTCGAAGGGATTGCCGACGACGTCGACGAGCGTGAACGGCTGGTCAGGGACCTCGGCGACCACGAAGCCATGATCCTGCGCAACCACGGCCTGCTTGTGGTCGGCCGTACGGTACCGTCGGCCTTCAACGTGCTGTGGCGTCTGGAGCGCGCCTGCCAGGTGCAGGTCATGGCGCTGTCCTGCAACACCAAGCTGACCTACCCGCCGCAAAGCGTGCTCGAAGCGACCTACGACAAGGTGAAGCCGCGGGCTGACCGGCCCGCCCGAAACGGCGACCTCGCGTGGCCCGCATACCTGCGCAAGCTCGATCGCACCGATCCGTCCTATCGGAACTGAGGCGCCGTCCGGCCCGCTCGCGCTCCGCACGATCTTTGGGCGGCCCTTGCCTGTAATTTGATCGCACACACCGTCGCTAAATCGCCGATGCTGATCGTCGATGAGGCGATAGGCGTGTTCCGATGAAGACATTCATTCGAGTGGTTGAACTGTGGGTGCCGGACCGCACCCGCACGCGGCTGGAGTTCGGCGGCAGTCTCTGCAGCGCGGAATATTCGGAGTTCAAGGCGGTCAGCGAAAACGCACTGTTTGCCTATGATGAAGGGCTGCCCGGCAAAGCCTGGGCTTCCGGCCATCCGGTCATTCTCACCAAATTCGCCAACTCCTATTTCAAGCGCACCGACGAGGCGATCGAGGCCGGATTGACCTGCGGCGTGGCGCTGCCGGTATTCGCCGGTGAATTCCTGATGGCGGTGATGGTGCTGTTTTGCGGTGACGACGAAAAGCACGTCGGCGCCATCGAGCTCTGGCAAAATGATGCCGACGTCAGCCACGAAATGGGACTGGTCGACGGCTATTACGGCACGGCCGATATGTTCGAATTCAATTCACGTCACACCAAGTTTCCGCGCGGCTTCGGCCTGCCCGGCCGGACCTGGAAGGCCGGCATGCCGCTGATCATCAAGGACCTGCACAACTCCAAGCGGTTCCTGCGCTGGGAAGAAGCGTCCGAAATCGGCATCAATTGCGGCGTTGGCATTCCCTACACGACGTCACCGGAAAAAACCTGGGTGATGACGTTCCTGTCGGCCCAGGCCACTCCGATCGCCAAGCGATTTGAAATCTGGGTGCCTGACGCATCGCGATCGGCACTGGTCTTCCAGTCCGGCGACTGCAGCAAGAATACCGAACTTGAGCAGCTCTATGCATCGAAGAGCATCGGCAAAGGTGAAGGCAGCATCGGCGGTGCCTGGGCGACGGGCATGCCGGCGATCAACGAGCATCTGAAGGTGGATGAATCCGTAGCATCGCAAGCGGCGCGCGCAGCCGGCATGAACCAGATCGTGGTGCTGCCGGTGATCGAGAGCGCCCAGCTCAAGGCGGTTCTGGCCTGGTATCTCTGAAATATTTCCTGTCCCGGACGCGGTGGCGCGCTGGGCCCGAAATCAAAATATCGAAAACAACCCCATGCAAAGTAAGAATTAGCTTCGTTCTCAGTACTTTAGGCGGCGGGCGTCCGGGGCACGAGTCACCATCCGGATGCCGGAATAGTCGACTTTAGGCGGCGGGCTGACGCAACGTCGCGAAGAAGTCCCGCACCTCCCGGACAAACAGCTCGGGCTGTTCGAAGGCCGCGAAATGGCCGCCCTTCGGCATTTCCCGCCAGTGCCGGATATCCGTGTAACCAGCCTCCATCCAACGCCGCACCGGTGTGACGATCTCCTTGGGGAACACCGCGACGCCGCTCGGTATCGTCACCTTGTGCGGCGTCCGGCGCTTCGGCCCAAAACTCTCCCAATACAGACGCGCCGATGAGGCTGATGTCGCCGTCACCCAATACAGCATGACATTGTCGAGCAGTTCGTCGCGGCCGAGGATGTTTTCGGGGTGGCCGTCGCAATCGGTCCAGGCCCAGAATTTTTCCAGGATCCACGCCGCCTGCCCGCTCGGCGAATCCGTCAGCCCATATCCGAGGGTCTGTGGCCGGGTCGCCTGCTGCTTCGAATAGCCGGAGTCCCAGTCGGCATAGTATTTGATCCCCTGCAGCGCCCGCGCCTCCTCCGGCGTCGGCTGTCCCTCCACATTGGGCCGCGCCGCCATCGCGAGCGTGATGTGAATGCCGGCGCAATGTTCGCCATCCTGCGCGCCGAGCGCAGTCGTCACCGCCGAGCCCCAGTCGCCACCCTGCGCGCCATAACGCGTGTAGCCGAGGCGGTCCATCAGCACCGCCCAGGCCGACGCAATGCGATCGACACCCCAGCCGGTGGCGGTCGGCTTGGCCGAAAAGCCGAAGCCGGGCAATGACGGGCAAACGACGTGAAAGGCGTCGGCGGCGTTACCACCAAACGCGGTTGGGTTGGTCAGCGGCTCGATCACCTTGTGGAATTCGACCACCGAACCCGGCCAGCCATGGGTGATGATCAGCGGCATCGCGTCGGGATGCGGCGAACGGACGTGCAGGAAGTGGATATCGAGCCCGTCGATTTCGGTCGTGAACTGCGTGAAGCGATTAAGGCGCGCCTCGCGGGCGCGCCAGTCATATTCCTCGGCCCAATAGCGGCAGACGTCCTGGATCCATTTCAGCGGCGCGCCCTGGCTCCAATCGTCCACCAGTTCGGCCTCCGGCCAGCGCGTGTTCCGCAACCGCGACTTCAGATCGTCGAGCACGTCGTCGCCAACCGAGATGCGATAGGGTTTGATTTCAGCACTCATGGACAATTCTTTCCATGCTCGAGCGGCAATGCGAACGCCGACGTCACATACGTGACGTCGCTCCGGCGCATCAGCTTGATACAAATTGACGAGCTGGTCGAGCCGTCCCGGATCAGTTTCGAGTGATCCCATCTTGTCGACGATTACCAGCCGTTGAACCGATCCCATCGGCTGATCTGCCCACGGTCATCGACCAGATGATAACAGCCGTGCTGAGCACCGGTCGCGCAAGCATGATTTGGCAGAACACGCAGCAGGCTCCCGATTGGAAAGCGCCTGGCGATATCCTGATCGGCAAGCCCATCGCTGCGGCTGATGATGCCGTGCTCCTGATTGGCGGCTGTGACCGCATATCCTTCGATCAAATTGCCCTGCACGTCGCATACCGCTCCGTACCCGTAGTCGCGGGCCTGCTTCGCAGTGCCCCGATCCCGGCTCATCGCCATCCATCCGGCATCGACGATGGCCCAGCCCTTGTCGACCTGATGGCCGATCACCGTGGTCAGCACCGTCAGCGCGATGTCCTGCGGGCTGCACACCCCGATGTTCGACATCAC
>JACDAG010000763.1 GCA_013695565.1 Bradyrhizobium sp. | reverse complement strand
GCCTCGCAGCCCTACCGGGCGCGGGCCAGCGTCGAGTTCAAGGCTTCCAAGGTGGTGACGCCGCTGGTGAAATCGCTGCGGCCGGGCGGGCGGCTGATCGGCATTCATTCGCACGGCAAGGACCCCGGCATCGAGATCATCGATCAGGTCTGGCCGGGCGACGATCCCTTCAAGACCGACCGCTATGCGATCCTGCGCCAGGTCAAGCATGAGCTCGGCGCCGCGGCCCGGCACTACAATTTCAATGCCTCGTCCGACGCCCGCTCGATCTTCCGCTACCACATGCACACGCTCCCGGATGAAGTGAGCGGGCCGATCGGGACCTCGACGCTGTTCGCGGCCTGGAATGCCGCGATCTATGTCGCCCAGATCGAGGATGTCAGGCTGTCGGAAGTGGTCCGCGACGGCCGCTACCTCGAAGCCACCGACCGTGTGCTGAAGAAGCATGGCGGCCTCTGGTTCAACGATGAAACCTATGTGATCTCGCGCCGCCGCGCGCCGGCGTGATCGGGGGAGGCGTCCATGACCGCGCCCGACCAGACCTGCTCCAGCGAACTTGCCGCGCTTCTGTCTTCGGCCAGCATCGAAATCTCCTCGCACGGCCGGCAACTGCCGGAGCTGCGCGAACATTTCGCCCCCGGTATCGATGTCACCATCACGTTCCTGCCCGGCGACAATTATCGCCACAACATCGAGACCGCGATCGCCTTGCGCCACGCCGGGTTCAACCCGGTGCCGCATATCGCGGTCCGCGAAATGGCCTCGGAGTTGATGCTCGATGATTTCCTGACGCGGCTCAACGGCGAGGCCGGCGTCACGCGCATTCTATTGATCGCCGGCGATGTCGCGGCTGCCAAAGGGCCCTTCAAATCGACGCTGGATGCTTGCGCCAGCGGATTGATCGAGGCGCACGGCATCACGCGCCTGAGCATAGCCGGTCATCCCGAGGGCCATCCGTTCCTCGAACAGGCCGATGCTTTGAAAGTGCTGGGCGCATGGCGCGACTGGGGGAGGCGGACCAACATCCGCGTCGATGCTGTCACGCAATTCTGTTTCGAGAGCACGCCGATCCTGCAATGGATCGCGGCGCTCAACGTCTCCGGCATCGATCTTCCCGTGATCGTCGGCCTCGCTGGTCCGGCGACACCGGCGACATTGACAAAATTCGCGCTCCGCTGCGGCATCGGCAATTCAATGCGCGCGCTGCGCAGCCAGATCGGACGGTTCAGCCGGCTGTTGACCGATACCGGACCGGATGACGTGGTGCGAGGATTGCGATCAGCACCTGCGGACGCGACGGCGCCGATCGCGGGCTTCCACCTGTTCCCGTTCGGAGGCCTTCGCAAAAGCGGCGAGTGGCTGCGCAATTACGACCGCGACCCGCTCCGGCAAGCGGAGCGGGCGGCAATCTTGAGAACCTGATCTCAGAACCCGTACAGTCGCGCCGGGTTGTCGACCAGGATCTTCTTGCGCACGGCGGCATCCGCCGTCCACACCGGAAGCTGGTTCAGCAGCAAACCGTCGTCGATCTGGAACAGCGGCGTGACGTCGCTGATCTGTCTGCCCGGCGGCGTCACCGAATCCGGATGCGGCCAGTCGGTGCCCCACACGATGCGATCGGGATTGGCTGCGATCAAGGCCTGCGCGAGCGGGGTGGCGTCGGCAAAGTCCGGTCCTTTCTTGGAGGCGCGGTAAGCGCCGGAGATCTTCACATGGGCCTTGCCAGATTTCACCAGCTCGACCAGATCGGCAAAGCCGGGCTGGCCGACGCCGAGTTCGGCCTGCGCGCCGCCGAAATGGTCGAACACGACCGGTACCGGCGACGCCAGAACAAGGTCCTTGATCGCGGTAATCATTGGAAGACTGGTGAACAGCTGCACGTGCCAGCCGCGCGCCTTGATGCGCTCGACGGCGGCGGAAAACCGCGGCCGCCCGACCGTCGGATCATTGACGCCACCGGTGGCGAGGTTGAGCCGGATGCCGCGGATGCCCGCTTTGCCCATGGCGTCCAGATCGGCTTCAGACGTCTTGTCGTCGACCACGGCGACGCCGCGCGCGGTGGCTCCGCGTGCCGCCATGCCGAACAGGGTGGCTGAATTGTCGGTGCCGTAGATGCTCGGCGTGACGATCACCACGCGTTCCATCTTGAGCGCCTTGTGCAAGGCGGTCATCTCTTCGGGCGACGCCAGTTCCGGGGTGTAGACGCGGCCGGTGAAGAACGGGTATTTCGCAGGATCCGGGTGAATGTGGGTATGGGAGTCGCAGGCGCCGGCCGGTATGTCGAAATTCACCGGCGTGGCCGGCTGCGCGGCTTTGGCGAGAGCGGTTCGATTGTTCATAATTGCTCCGGCGGCGATGGAGGCAAGCATCATACTGCGTCGCGTCAGCATTGGTGTTCTCCCTGCGATTTCTATTGTTGATTGTCCGCATCTCGACAAGGCGTGGCCGGTCGATCTCTGCGGCAGCGTTTCCCCATTATTTTCGCCGGGCGTTGTTCGCCGCGGTCGTGCGCGGGAGACTATCGCGGCAAGCGCGCTGCGGGAAGGGCGATTGCTATGCTGGCCAACGAATCGGCCCAAAGCGCGATCGAAGCTGGTGACGCGCGAATCCAATGCTCCCACGGTAGCCTCTGATTGGCGTGTCCAGGTTTATCGTTCGGTAAGGTCGGCGGTCTATCGAACCATAAGAGACCCAAATTTGACTAATCACCCGCCGGCCCGGACTATCCGACATCATCTGGAATCAGTTCATGCGAAAATTTTCACAAAGATTCAAAACCGGGGCGTCGGTCGCCGCTGTCGTGGTGGTGCTGTTTGGCGTTTACGGGTACCGCAAACTTCAGGCTTTGGCCGCCGATCCCACGGGCGAGAAGGATTGCGGGCCGGCGGTTGGCGGCGGCGAGCAGGCCAAGATCGATCTCGAACGGATCAAGGCGATTGCGCCGCTCAGGGATGTGAAATGGTCGCAACTCGGCGGCAGCATCAATGACGCCAGCTGTCTCAACAAAACCGAAATCTATGGCGTGGTCGAGGTGCGCAACGTCGACGATATCGCCAAGACACTCGCCTTTGCGCGCGACAACAAGCTCTCGATAACGTCAGCCGGCGTGCGCCACAGCATGGGCGGACAGGCGTTCCGCAAGGGCGGCATCGTGCTCGACATGCGCGGCTTCAACAAGATGGTGCTCAACGAGAGCCGGCGATCGGTCACCGTGCAGCCGGGCGCGACCTGGCATGACATCCAGAACACGCTGCATCCGCGCTTTGCGGTTCGGGCCATGCAGTCGACCGATATTTTCAGCGTCGGCGGTTCGATCTCGGTCAATGCCCACGGCATGGATCATCAGGCGGGCGCGCTCCGCAAATCGATCAAGTCGATGCGGGTCATGCTGGCGGACGGTTCGCTGCGCACGGTGTCGGACACCGAGAACAAGGATCTGTTCAACCTCGTCGTCGGCGGCTACGGCCTGTTCGGCGTCATCATCGAGGCCGAGCTCGATATATCAGACAATCTGGTCTACCGGACCGAGCGGCGCATGATGGATTACAAGGAATTTCCCGACCTGTTCGCCAAAGAGATCGAGAAGGACAGCAATATCGGCCTGATGTATGGCCACCTCTCGACGGCGCCGAGCAGTTTCTTGAAGGAATTGCTGCTCTACACCTATACCAAGGTCGACGGGTCCGACTTCAAGCGCGAGCCGCTTGGCGAAGCCAGCGGCACCAAGTTGCGGCGGCTGACGATCAATTTGTCAAAGCAGGGGGCGCTGTTCCAGGAAATGAAATGGCTGTCCGAGAAGCACATCGAGCACCGGATGGAAACCTGCACGGTGACGCGGGCGCACGCGATCGGATCGGCGGAGGCGTGCCTCGTCAGCCGTAACGATCCGATGCACGATTCAGTGCCTTATCTGCGCAACTCGCTGCCCAATGATACCGACATCCTGCATGAGTATTTCATCCCGCGCAGCCAGTTCGTCTCGTTTGTCGATGGCATGCGCAAGGTGCTGACCGATAACAAGACCAATCTCCTGAACGCGTCGGTGCGCATCGTGCATCAGGAGGAAAATTTCCTGACCTATTCGCCGGAGCCAGCGTTCTCGTTGGTGCTCTACATCAACCAGACCACCGACGATGAGAGCAACAAGCGGATGAAGAAGGCGACCGAAGAGCTGATCGATCTCACCATCGCGCACAAGGGCCGGTTCTTCCTGCCCTACCAGCTCTATTATTCACGCGATCAGTTGCAGCGGTCCTATCCGCAGATCAACGACTTCTTTGCGGCCAAGCGGAAGTACGATCCGGCGGAACTGTTCACGAATACGTTCTATCAGAAGTACGCGTCGTGATGCCTGCGGGTCATAACTCCGCGATGCGCTTCGGCGGCAGGCCGCTGCAGCCGCCGGCCTGTTCCGCGTCCAGCACCAGCAGTGCGCCAGCCGCATAGAGGCGGGCGACGAAGCCGGCGTCGTCGGAGCGCGCGAAGGTGACATAGTCACTGGCCGCGAGCACGCGGCCGTTGGCCTTGGCGATCACGGCGAGCGCCTGCGCCGGTGGGCCGATGATGGCCATCGACTTGCCGGGCGCCGATCCGAATGTCAACGCAATCACGACCGCAAGCCAGCCGCCCACCACGAGCGCAAGAGCGCCCGCGATCCGGCGTAACGGCCGCAACCTGCACCGATGTGGCGACTCAGTAGTCATAGAAATGCTCGATGCTCACGCCTTTGGCCTTGAGGTCGCGGTTGATGTCGACGAGACGATCAATCCTAGCCCTCAGGCCGGCGCGGCGGAAGCCGGGCTTGCCATCAAGCCCGAGTGAAAACAGTTCCGTGGCGTCCTTGACGTCGAGCCTGGCGGCGTCGGGCGCGATCACGGTGATCAGGATTTCGTGATTGCCGGCGATCTCGGCAACGCCAAAACCCTGCTCCAGCAGGCTCCGGAGGATTTCGGTGAAATCCTTGTAGCGCGGCGCCTGCACCAGCTGCCATTGCGGCGTCAGCGTGCGGATCGGCTTGAGGCGAGGCTCCTTCGCCAGCACTTGCGGCGGCAAGGTCGCGACCGCGAACATGATGTCGCGGGGCTCGTCGTCGCCGCCGGCATCGAGCGCTTTCTGGATCAGCGCGGCGTACCCGACCTTGACGTAGTATTCGGCGCCGAGCGCGAAGGTGCGTTCCCATGTTCGCAACGGGCTTTCGGTCTGCGCCGTGATCGCCCTCAATCCATCGAGCTTCTCGCGAAATGGAAATTTGAACCAGGGGACGGTGTAGAGAAACGCCGCATAGTCCTGCAGCACCTTGCGCGCATACAGGTCTTGCGGGGTCCGTTCCTCGCCCCTGATCCATTCGAAGACGCGGCCGATGGTGTTTTCGTAAAGCCCCTTGACCGCATATTCGGCGGAGTAGCTGATGCCGATGATGTAGATCATGGTCTTGACTTCGGTGAGCGATTCACCGCTTGGCAGCACCGCCTGGTTGATGGTGCAGAAGCTGCGCCAGAACCCAAAGATGTGTCCGAGATAGTTGAAATGGCTTTCGCTGGAGCGGTCGAGGAAGCGGCCGAAATCCTCGAACGAATAGACGATGTACCATTCGGGAAAGGTGAAGAAGGTATTGTTCTGCTTGCGTTGGTACCGCGGTTCATTGATCGCAGGCAGCGTCACCGATGGCGCAGACGCCGCCGAAGCTGACGAAGAGGGACGGCAGGTGCCCTCGATGTAAGCCAGCGGCACAAGCACCGACAATGCGACCACGATCGCAATCGCCGCAAGGATGCGCCGCAGGCGCCTAAGCATGAACGGCGGCCCGCGTCCGCGGCGCCAGCAGATATCCGATCAGGATCGCGACGCCGCCGAGGGCGAGATGCGGCGCATTGGTGAACACCCGCGTCATCAGCGGCAGGTCGCGGATGCCGTTGATGAGCATGCCGAAGTCGAGATAGCCCGAGCCGGTGAAGAGGCCGAGCAACCCGTCAGCGAAGTAGAAGGCGCCGAACAGCTGGAAGAACAATTCCGAGGCCCGGCGCGAGGTCAATGCTGCCGCCAGCGCCCACAGCGCGGACACCAGGTGCAGCCCGTCGGCATACCAGGTGCGGCGGAACAGGCCGAAGATCATGTCGTTCTGATCGATAAAGGCGGGAATGTATCCGGTCAGGATCACGAAACCGAGCAGGGCGGCGTACCCCCAAGCGCATAATCTGATGATATCCATGATGTCTTTCGCCTTCTCGAATCTGCCGTGAGTCTAGAGCGTTTTCGAGCGAAGTGGATACCGGTTCGCGTAAAGAAAACGCGTCAAACAAGAATTTAGAGCATCGGTTTGATTCGAGCAGAGCCGATGCTCTATAGTTTTCCGAGCGCCTTGAGCAGGGCATCGTTGAACAAAGCCGGGTCCTCGATCTGCGGAATGTGGCCAAGTCCGGGCAACAAAGTCAGGGCGGTCTCCGGCGGCAACAGCGTTCGCAGATCGAGCGCCTGCTCAACCGGCGTAGTGTTATCCTTGTCGCCCCACAGGATCGCGACGGGGAGTTTCATCCGCGCATAGGCGGAGCGGTCGGCACTGACAGCGTTCCGGTCGGCGCCGAGGAAGTAATGTAGCCAGTCGGCGATATCAGGGGTGGTGTCGCGCTGCGTCGTCGGATGTTGCAGGATGGCGACGAATTCGGGCAGCGCACGTTCCTTTTTCTCGATCAGGGATTCGAGCAGCGTCTTGGTCACCACCGGATTGGTGATGGTCAGCGATACCAGAATTTCGCGAATCCATTTCGGCTGGATCATCCACGGCGCGTCGGACGGCGCTGCGGTCAATCCCAGCGCGGCATCGACCAACACCAATGCCCGTGCGCGATCCGGATAGCGCATGGCGAGTTCGGCGGCTGCACCGGCGCCAAAGGAATGGCCGACGATGATCGCAGGCTTGGCCTTCAGGTGGACCAGAACATCGTTGATGCGCGCTGCCTGGTCCTGCCGCGTATAGCTGCCCGGACGATCCGAAAATCCAAATGGCGGCAAGTCGAGGGCGATGACGTGGAAGCCGGCGGCGGCCAGTACGCCGGTCGTGTGCCGCCAGAGTTCGCTCCACGCCGCGGTGCCGTGAAACAGCACGACGGGGATTCCATCCGCCGGACCCTTTTCCTGCACGAACACGCCGCCGGAACTGGTCGGCACCAGATGGCCCGACGGCGGCGCCAGTTCGGCGCGCGTGTGGGTTTCGCGGATCGATGCGGCCATCCGGAACGCAATGATCGCGAGCACGATCAGGAT
>JACDAG010000712.1 GCA_013695565.1 Bradyrhizobium sp. | reverse complement strand
GCCATCACGGGAATGCCGACCCAGAACAATGGTCCGGTCGGTGCTGCGCCATAAATCAGGAAACCGAGCGCGCCGCAGCCGAGCCCGAGCAGCAGCGCGCGGCGTTCGCCGAGACGCTTGACGATCGGGCCGACGCCGGCACCCTGCACCACCATGGCGCAGATGCCGACGAGGGCCAGCGTCAGGCCGACGGTCCTGGTGTCCCAGCCATAGCGATAGGTCGCATACAGCACGAACGTGCTCGGCAATACGACATGAGCGACCTGGCCAAAGAAATTCGCCAGCGAAAGCCCCGCAAGAATCCGGTCGGAGCGCAGCAGATGCAGCGCGCCGAGCGGGTTGGCGCTCTTCCAGCGGAACGGCGAGCGCCGTTCCGGCGGCAGCGACTCCGGCAGGATTCAGCCAGCCGTAGAGCGTGTTGGCAAAGCTCAGGCCTGCCGCGACCCAGAACGGCAGGCGCGGATCCATGTCGCCGAGCAAGCCGCCGACGGCAGGTCCGAGAATGAATCCGGCGCCGAACGCCGCGCCGATCTTGCCGAACACCGCGGCGCGCCGTTCCGGCGGCGTCACGTCGGCGATGTAGGCAAAGGCCGTGGAGATGCTGGCCGAGGTGATGCCCGAGATCACCCGGCCGACGAACAGCCACATCAGCGACGGCGCCAGCGCCATCAGCACATAGTCCAGCGCCAGTCCGAAGTTGGACAGCAGCACCACCGGCCGGCGCCCGAACCGGTCCGACAAGGCGCCGAGGATCGGCGAGAAAATGAACTGCATCACCGCCCAGGCGGTGCCGAACAACCCGAAAATCCGCGCCGCGGTGGCGGTATCGTTGTCGACAAAGCTTTCGACGAGTTTTGGCAGGATCGGCAGGATCAGGCCGAGCGCGAACATGTCGAGCAGGATGGTGACGAAAATAAACGCGGCCGCCCCGGCACGCACCGGCGGCATCTCGGCGGCACGCTCCGGCGCCGCCTCGCTCACGACGGCCGCTTGCGCTTGTGGGCGAACGGGTTGGCCTTCTCCCGCAGCATGATCCGTATCGGCGTGCCCGGCAGGTCGAAGGCCTCACGCATGCTGTTGGTGAGGTAGCGCAGATAGGACGTCGGCACCGCGTCGGCGCGCGAGCAGAACAGGATGAAACTCGGCGGACGCGCCTTGGCTTGCGTGATGTAATTCAGCTTCAGCCGGCGGCCCGACACCGACGGCGGCGGATTGGCGTCGACCGCCTGCTCGAACCAGCGATTGAGGGCTGCCGTCGGCACGCGCTTGTTCCAGACCGCATAGGCTTCCTGGATCGCCGTCATCAGCCGGTCGATGCCCTCACCCATCAGGCCCGACACCGCAACCACAGGCGCGCCTCTCATCTGCGGCAAGAGGTGATCGACGTCGGTGCGCAGCCCCGAAATGAGGCTGCCCTTTTTCTCCATCAGATCCCATTTGTTGGCCGCCAGCACGATCGCGCGACCCTCGCGCTCGATCAGGTCGGCGATACGCAAATCCTGTTCCTCGAACCGGTTCAGCGCATCCATCATCATCACGACGACTTCGGCAAAGCGCACCGCGCGCAGCGCGTCCGCCACCGAGAGCTTTTCCAGCTTCTCGTCGATCCGCGCCCGCCGCCGCAAGCCTGCGGTATCGAACACCCGGAAGTCGCGCCCCAGCCAGGTCACCTCGACCGAAATGGAATCGCGCGTGGTGCCGGCCTCGGCGCTGGTCAACAGCCGCTCCTCGCCGAGCAAATGATTGATCAGGGTCGAT
Organism: Bradyrhizobium sp.; assembly: GCA_013695565.1. Lineage (GTDB taxonomy): Bacteria > Pseudomonadota > Alphaproteobacteria > Rhizobiales > Xanthobacteraceae > Bradyrhizobium. The sequence continues at coordinate 950 of JACDAG010000712.1, read as the reverse complement.
TTGCCGGCGTTGGGACGGCCGACGATGGCGACGCGGATCGGGCGCTTGGCGATATCCTCATCGGTTTCGATGATATCGTCATCGTCGAATTCCTCGCCCTCCTCGGTGGGATCGGGCATCAGGACACGCAACGAGTCGTAGAGGTCGCTGAGGCCCTCGCCATGCTCGGCGGAAATCTGCACGGGATCGCCGAGGCCGAGCGCATAGGATTCCATCGCACCGACTTCGCCGTGCCGGCCCTCGCTCTTGTTGGCGACCAGCACCACCGGCTTGTTGGCGCGGCGGGCGAAATCGGCGAAGGCACGGTCGTTCGGCGTCAGGCCGGCGCGGGCGTCGATCACGAACATCAGCGCGTCGGCAAGCGCGATCGCGGTTTCGGTCTGCTCCTGCATCCGCGCGGTGAGCGAGCCCTTGGCGCCCTCGTCGAGGCCGGCGGTATCGATCACGGTGAATTCGAGATCGCCAAGACGCCCATTGCCCTCGCGACGATCGCGGGTGACGCCGGGCTCGTTGTCGACCAGCGCGAGCTTCTGTCCGACCAGCCGGTTGAACAGCGTCGACTTTCCGACATTGGGCCGGCCGATGATGGCAAACGTAAAGGGCATAAATAATCCAGACGCCCTTTTCGAAGGGCGTGTCAATCCAATGGGAAGGACGAGCACGGTTCGGTGAGGACCGTGCTCGCTTTTGTTTTGACGCGTTTTCGTGACGCGAACCGGCGTCCACTTCGCTCGAAAACGCGATGCAATTAGCGCGTAAACGTACCGCTCGGCATGGGCGCCGGGAACGGTGCGGCGGATTGTTGCGGCGCGGCCGATTGGGCCGCCGGCTGTTCGGGCGGCGGTGCCGTGGTGCGCTTGCGCACGATCTTCTTCGGCTTCGGGGCCGGCGGTGCAGCGGCGGTGCCGACCTCTTCCTCGGGCGCGGCATCGGGGTCAGCGGCAGCGGTG
>JACDAG010000691.1 GCA_013695565.1 Bradyrhizobium sp. | reverse complement strand
GGTCGCAGCATCATCCCACCAGCACCGCGATCCGGTGCATGGCGTTGCCGCCGTAACCCTGCGGATTCCAGAAACCGGCCTGGTGCGGCTGCATCGCTCCCTTCGAATCTGTCGCGCGCGTCCAGATTTCAAAATAGCCATCGGAAGCCAGCTTCACGCTCGCGGTCCAGCGCTGCCAGTCATATTTGTTCTTCGGCTTGTCGAGACTGGCCCGCTGCCAGCTCGCGCCGAAATCGGTCGAGATGTCGATCTGCTTGACCGTGAGATCGCCGGCCCACGACGCGCCGCGCAGTTTCAGCTCCTTGGTTCCGGCCGCGAATTTGGCGCCGTTCGCCGGGTTGGTGATAACAGAGCGAACCGGCATCGATTCCAGGATGCGGAAATTCGCCGGATCGCCCTTGTCGCCCGGGATCATCGGCTTGATCGCCACGCGATAGGAAAATTCGGTCATTCCCGGCCCGTCATGTTCCTTCTCGCGGATATTGATGCGCGTCAGCCATTTTTGCGACGCTGAGCCGGGCCAGCCCGGCACAAGCAGGCGCACCGGCCCGCCATGAATATTCGGCAGCGGCTGGCCGTTCATGGCCCACACGATCAGCGTGTTCGGATCCATCGCCTTTTCGATGCGCACGCCGCGCGAGATCGACGGCTTGGTGGCATCGCCCGACAGATGCAAATCGGCGGCATAATGCGCGGTATATTTTGCAGAAGGCTTCAGCCCCGCGCTTTTCAGCACATCGGCCAGCGGTACGCCGGTCCACTCGGCGCAGCCGATCCCGCCATTGGTCCACTGGTTGCCGCGTGCCGGCGGCGAGAATGCGCCGCGGCCGTTGCCGCCGCACTCCAGCACGATGCGCCGCGTCACCGCCTTGTATTTGGATTTCAGCTCACCGAGCGTGATCTCGATCTTGTTGTTGACCTCGCCGTCGATGGTGATCTTCCAGGCATCGGGATTCTTGGTCTCTTCGGGCAGCTGCCCGTTGTTGCGGATGAAGAATTTTTCGGTCGGCGTGGTGTCGTCGTCGAGCAGGCTTTCCGGCGTCTCCGCCACCAGCGGCTTGTCGCCGAGCAGGACGAGCTTTTCATTCTTGCCGGGGAATTTCAGATATTGTGGCCCTTTCGGAGGGGCGGCCGCGGGCGCGGCTTGCGCATAGGCGGCGGGAATGTCGGCGGTGCTGCCGGAAATGCCGACGATGGCACCGAGGGCCGCAAGGCCCGTCGTCCCCAAAAATCCGCGCCGGTTGATCTGGATGCTGTTCTCGCCGTTGACGGCATTCCGCTCCGCCTGCGCCATGACGTGTCTCCCCGGTCCCTGTTTTGTGCGGCTTCAGCCAGAATCGATCCCGGCCCCCGCTTGAGGCGAGTATTTGCGTTTTGCCGCCGTGCCGCAAGGTCGCGAAACTCCGTCGTTATGCGTAGATCCGATGTCTGCCACCCGGCCGGTTTTCAGGCTCGACCCTTGCGCTCCCAGCCCATCGGCGGCACATTTGCGGCGCGGCGCAATTGACGCCAATAAAGAGATATCCGAGGAAACCTGCATGGCGGCGACGCGGATTGACTGCGATATCCATCCCGCGGTGGGCGGAACCCGCACCACGCTGCTGCCCTATCTCGACGATCACTGGAAAGAGCAAGTCGTCAGCCGCGCCATCGACGGCCTCGACCTCAATTCCTATCCGCCGAGCATGCCGTTGTCCGGTCGCGCCGACTGGCGCCCCGCCACGGGCAAGCCGGGCAGCGATCTGGCGATGGTGCAGCGCGGCGCGTTCGACCAGCTCGGCGCCAGCCACGCGATCTGCAATGTGCTGTACGGCGCGCAGGCGGTGTTCGATCCCTATATGGCCGCCGCCTTCTGCAAGGCGATCAACGACTGGATCGCGGCCGAATGGCTGTCAAAGGATTCACGGCTGCGCGCTTCGATCGTGGTGCCGATGCAGGCGCCGGATCTCGCGGTCGAGGAAATCGAGCGTCTCGCCGGCGATCAGCGTTTTGTCTCCGTGCTGGTGCTGGCGCAAGGCGATCAACTATTGGGCAAGCGGCATTTCTGGCCGGTGTACCAGGCCGCCGAGAAACATAAATTGCCGATCGCGATCCACGCCGGCAGTCAGTATCGGGGCGCGCCGAGCTCGATCGGCTGGCCGTCCTATCGCTACGAATATTATCTGATGGAGGCGCAAGCGTTTCAGGCCCAGATATTGAGTCTGGTCTATGAAGGCGTGTTCGGCAAATTCCCCGGCCTCAAGGTGGTGCTGATGGAATCCGGCGTCAGCTGGCTGCCGGCCTTCATGTGGCGCGCCAACAAGACCTGGCGCGGCGTGCGCGTCGAGGTGCCCTGGGTCGAGCGCGAGCCGGCCTCGATCATCCGCGATCATTTTCGTGTCACCATGCAGCCGTTCGACGGCCCGCCGGATGCGGCGGGTGTCGCCGACATCATCGAGCAGATCGGCTCCGACAAGATGTTCCTGTTCGCGTCCGATTATCCGCACTGGCAGTTCGACGGCGACGACCCGATGCCGCCGCATCTGCCGGCCAGTATCGTCTCGCGCATGTGTGCCGACAATCCGCTTGAAACCTTTCCGCGGCTGAAGCTTGCGGCTTGAGCGGAGCATGATCCGGAAAAGTGGTTACCGGTTTTCCGATGAGATCATGCTCAAACAAAGAGTCTATATAAGGAGGATCGCATGAGTGATGTCATCGACCGCCCGATTCTGGAGCAGGAAGTCCCCGCCAAGAGCCGGCTGCGCATCATCGATTGCGACGTGCATCCGAGCATTCATGCGCATACCGACTTGCACCCCTTCATGTCGAAGCGCTGGCAGGAGCATTTCAGGGATTACGGCAGCCATCTGCGCACGCCCTATATCGGCACGACGCCTTATCCGCGCTCCTCGCCGTTGATCGCGCGGCGCGACGCCTGGCCGCCGACCGGCGGGCCTCCGGGTTCCGATCTCGCCTTCATGCAGAAGCAGCACCTCGATCCGCTGGATGTCGAGTATGGCATCCTGCAGGTGCTCGACCTCTTCATCTTTTCGCAGCAGAATCTCGAATTCGGCGCCGCGATCCAGCGCGCCATCAACGACTGGCAGCTGGCGTTCTGGTCCGATCGCGATCCGCGATTGAAAGCCTCGATCCTCGCCGGCCAGGACGATACCGCGCTGGCGATTGCCGAGATCGAGCGCTGCGCCAAAACCGGCCGCTATGTGCAGATCAATGTCTGCCCGCGCGCCAACGAGCCGCTCGGGCGTCGCCGCTACTGGCCGATCTACGCGCGCGCGCAGGAGTTAGGCCTGCCGCTCGGCATTCACGTCGGCGGCTATGGCGGGCATGCGCCGACCGGCGGCGGCTGGCCGTCTTATTATGCCGAGGAGCATCAGTCCAACGCGCATACGATGGCGGCGATGCTGACCAGCCTCGTGCTCGAAGGCATTCCCGAGCGCTTTCCGAAGTTGAAGATCGTGTTCATCGAGGGCGGCTTCGGCTGGATCCCGCCGGCGATGTGGCGGATGGACCGGCATTTCGAGACGTTCCGCAGCGAGGTGCCGCATCTCAAGCGCAAACCGTCGGAATATGTGAAGGAGCATTTCTGGTTCACGACGCAGCCGATCGACGAGCCCGATGAGGGCAAGCACCTGCGCTCCCTGATCGAATGGGTCGGCGTCGACCGCCTGCTTTTCTCGTCGGATTACCCGCATTGGGATTTCGACGATCCGCGTTTTGCCTTCAGGACGCCGCTGACCGAGATCGAGCGCCAGAAGATCTTCTCTGGCAACGCTCGCGCGGTCTATGAACTATAGCGTTTTCAAGCGAAGTGGACACCGGTTCGCGTGAAGAAAACGCGTCAAGAAAGAAACAAGTAAGCGAAGCATGACCCGGCATATCGTCGCCCGCACGTCAGACATCCCGCCCGGCGGCAACAAGGTTTTTGGCGTCGAGGGCCGCGACATCGTCGTGTTCCACGTCAATGGCGAGTTCTTCGCGCTGCTCAATCGCTGTCCGCATGCAGGTGCGCCGCTGGAGAAAGCGGCGTGCGTGGCGCGGCTGACCTCACCCGAACCCGGTGTCTATCAGCGTTCGCGCGTCGGTGAATTGCTCCGCTGCGCCTGGCACGGCTGGGAATTCGACATGCGCAACGGGCAATCATATTTCGATCCGAAGCGGGTCAAGATCCGTTCCTATCCGGTTGCAATCGAGAGCGGAGAAGAACTTTCCAAAGGTCTTGAAGACCTCGAGAAGGGTCCCTACGTGGCCGAGACCTTTGCGGTGCATGTCGAGGACAGCTACGTCATCATCGAGACCTGAATCTCCCCACCACTTTTCGCTTTTCATCCCACCCCAAAGAAACATCCCAAGGAAGCATCCCATGACGCACGCCATCCGTTTTCACAAGACCGGCGGCCCCGAAGTCCTCACTTGGGAGGAAGTCCAGGTCGGCAAGCCCGGCCCCGGCGAGGCGCGCATCCGCCACACCGCCGTCGGCCTGAACTTCGTCGACATCTACAACCGTTCCGGCATTTATCCGGCGCCACTGCCGAGCGGGCTTGGCGGAGAGGCGGCCGGCGTGGTCGAGGAGGTCGGCTCTGGCGTCACCGATCTGAAACCCGGTGATCGCATCTGCTACGGCAACGCGCCGATCGGCGCCTATGCCGAGGCGCGGCTGATTCCGGCCGATCGGCTGTTGAAACTGCCCGATGGTGTCGATGACATGACCGCGGCCGCGATGATGCTGAAGGGCCTGACGACACAATATCTGATCCGCCAGACCTATCGCGTCAAATCCGGCGACACCATTTTGTTGCACGCCGCCGCCGGCGGCGTCGGGCTGATCCTCGGCCAGTGGGCCAAGCATCTCGGCGCCACCGTGATCGGCACCGTCGGCAATGACGAGAAGGCAAAACTCGCCCGGGCGCATGGCTGCGCCCACACGATCGTCTATACCCGCGAGGATTTTGTGAAGCGCGTCGACGAGATCACCGGCGGCGCCAAGGTGCCGGTGGTGTACGATTCCGTCGGCAAAGACACGTTCCTGAAATCGCTCGATTGTCTCGCACCGCTCGGCGTCGCCGCCCTGTTCGGCGCGTCCTCCGGCAATGTCGATCCGCTCAATCTCGGCCTACTGGCCCAAAAAGGCTCGCTGTTCGTCACCCGTCCGACGCTCAACACCTATGCGGCCAAGCGTGCCAACCTCGTCGCCATGGCGAACGAACTGTTCGAGGTCGTGAAATCAGGCGCGGTCAAGATCGAGGTGCACCAGACCTATCCGCTGAAGGACGCAGCCAAGGCGCATGCCGATCTCGCCGCGCGCAAGACCACGGGCTCGACGGTGCTCACGGTGTGAGGCTGTAGGGTAGGCAAAGGCGCGCTCGCGCCGTGCCCACCATTTATCCGGATCACTGGGT
>JACDAG010000643.1 GCA_013695565.1 Bradyrhizobium sp. | reverse complement strand
CGCCTGAGTTCCGCGAGGCCATCCGCCAGGCGCTGCTGGCCGAGAAGGAAATCGCGGCAAGTCAGGGCGTCTACAACTTCACCGAAAAAGACCGCTACGGCCTCGACGACCGCTCCCGCATCATCCTGACCGTGAAGGACGGGAAGTACGTTCCGGCGAAGTGAGGTCGAACGCTTCCACACACGTTGTCATCACCCGCGCAGGCGGGTGATCCAGTACTCCGGGAAGCCGGTGATCAAGCAACGACGTCACGGCGTACTGGATGCCCCGCCTTCGCGGGGCATGACACGGAGAGACGCCACCTAAATCGCGCTCTCGCCCTCGTGCGTAAAGCCAAGATAGCTCGCCGCCACGCGCGCGTTGGTGGCGATATCGCTGGCCGGTCCATTGAGAACGAACTCACCGAGCTCCATCACATAGGCGCGGTCGGCGATCTTCAGCGCGGCTTGCGCGTTCTGTTCCACCAAGAGCACCGAGACGCCGGCGGCGCGGAGCTCGCCGATGGTGCGGAAGATGTCGGCGACGATGATCGGGGCGAGGCCGAGGCTCGGCTCGTCCAGCATCAACAGTTTTGGCGCGCCCATCAGCGCGCGGCCCATCGCCAGCATCTGCTGCTCGCCGCCGGAGAGCGTGCCGGCGAGCTGCTTTCGCCGCTCTTTCAGCCGCGGAAACAGCGTGTAGACCCGCTCGAACGATCTGGCGGCAACGGCCTTGGGAATCCGGAACGCGCCGAGCAGCAGATTGTCTTCGACGTTCATGGTGCCGAACAATTCGCGATGTTCCGGCACCAGGCTCAGTCCAGCAGCGACGCGGTCCTCGATGTCGAGGGCGGCCATGTCCGCGCCGGCAAAGGCGGCAAATCCCTTGAGCGGCAGGATGCCCATGATGGCGTTCAGCAGCGTGGTCTTGCCGGCGCCGTTGGCGCCGATGATGGTGACGATCTCGTTGCCGGCAACCTCCAGCGACACCGAACGCACCGCCTCGACCTTGCCGTAGGCGACATGGGCATCACTGACCTTCAACAGCGCGCTCATGCGGTGGCTCCGAGATAGGCCTTGATCACATCGGGGTTGGTCTTGATCGCCGCCGGGGTGCCCTCGGCGATCTTGGTGCCGAAGTCGAGCACCACGATCCGGTCGGCGAGATCCATCACAAAGCCCATGTCATGCTCGACCAGGAGCACCGACATGCCGCCGTCGCGCAATTGGCGCAGCAGTGCCGCAAGCCGCTGCTTCTCCATGTGGCGCAGACCTGCGGCGGGCTCATCGAGCAGCAGCAGCAGCGGATCGACGCAGAGTGCGCGCGCGATTTCGACGATACGCTGCTGGCCGAGCGACAGGCTTCCCGCCAGCTGGTCGATCTGGTCACCGAGGCCGACGCGCTCGATCTGGCGCGCGGCTTCCGCCAGCAATCTGGCCTCGTCCGCCCGGTCGAGGCGGAACATGCTGGCGATCGCCCCGGCATGCCCGCGCAGATGCGCGCCGATCGCGACGTTCTCCAGCACGGTCATATCGGGCACCAGCTTGACGTGCTGGAACGTGCGGGCGACGCCGAGCTTGACGACCTCTTGCGGCGGTGCGTTGTCGACCTTGTTGCCGAGCACCGAGATCGCGCCCCCGGTCGAGGTCAGGACACCCGTGATCAAGTTGAAGGTCGTGCTCTTTCCGGCACCGTTGGGGCCGATCAGGGCGACGATCTCGCGGGCCTGGACATCGAACGAGACGTCGTTGACGGCGATGACGCCGCCGAATTGCTTGCGCGCCTTGTCGACATGCAGCAGCGCCGAAGGCGTGGACGGCGCCCGCACGCGCGCGGGCAGTTCGAGCGATGTGTCGGGGACCTTGCGGGCCGGCTTGAGCGGCAGAATCGACATCAGCCAGGGCCAGACGCCGGTCGGCGCGAGCTGCAGCAGCACCACCAGCAGAATGCCGAACACGATGGTCTCGAGCTGGCTCTGGCCGCCGAAAACATACGGCAGGTAGCTCTGCAGCACCTCTTTCAGGATCACCACGATGCCGGCGCCGAGCACCGCACCCCAGACATAACCGGCGCCGCCGACCACGGCGATGAAGAGATATTCGATGCCGGCTTGCGCGCCGAACGGCGTCGGGTTGGCGGCGCGCTGGAAATGCGCATAGAGCCAGCCCGAAAGCCCGGCCAGCACCGCCGCATAGATGAACACCAGAAGCTTGGCGCGCGGCGTCTGCACGCCGAACGCTTCGCCGGCGATATGGCCGCGCCGCAGCGCGCGGATGGCGCGGCCGGTGCGGGAGTCCAGGAGGTTCATGGTCAGCAGCGCCGAGATCAACACCGCGATCCAGATCGCAAAATAGATTGTGCCGGGATCGAGCATCCGCAAATGGCCGATCGTCAGCGGCGGAATGCCGGAGATGCCGTCATTGCGGCCGAGGAATTCGAGCTTGCTGAACAGGTAAAACAGCCCGATGCCCCAGGCGATGGTGCCGAGCGGCAGATAATGGCCGGACAGTCGCACCGTGACGATGCCGAGCAGCACCGCGGCGATGCCGCTCACAAGCAGCGATAGCGGCAACGTCAGCCATGGCGACACGCCATAGGCGGTGGTCAGTACGGCGGTCGTATAAGCGCCGAAGCCGCAAAACGCCGCCTGGCCGAACGAGGTGAGGCCGCCGACGCCGGTCAGCAGCACCAGTCCCATCGCCACCAGCGCGGCAAGCCCGATATTGTCCAGGAGCACGATCCAGAACGGCGGGACGCCCGGGATGAACGGGATCGCCGCCATGACGGCCGCGAAAATGATGAGAGGGAGCCGCTGCGACATCAATCTTTCTCCTCCTCGACCGCAGGCGCCGCCAGCGATCGCAGCAACAGCACGGGAATGATCAGCGTGAAGACGATGACCTCCTTGAAATTGCTGGCATAGAACGAGGAGAACGCTTCCACGCTGCCGACCACCAGCGCCGCGACCGCGGTAAGTGGATAGCTCACCAGCCCGCCGATGATGGCGGCGATGAAGCCTTTCAGGCCGATCAGGAAGCCGGTGTCGTAATAG